>JAFGWK010000291.1 GCA_016937195.1 Paracoccaceae bacterium
CCCGAGCCTTCCAGCAAACCGGTGGAGCTGGGGCGACCGATGGCGTCGGCAACGTCCTGACGGGTGCTTTTGCCAACCGTGATCTGGGAAAGATTTTCTTCAAGGGGCACGTAGCCGTGATTGCGATAGATAGGCGAGCACGCCCCCATCAAAAGGGTCACACCCAAGACTACAAATAGCGCTATCTTCCGCGTCATCTAACCATCCCAACCTGCACGCCCTCTTGCCACTGCGTCTTCGGGCTTTTATCGACGCTTACAGCATGACTGCGCCGCTCTCAAGCGCTCAACCGCCCCTGCTGCCGTTCCGATGCCAAAGAAAGGTGCGACGATGACACAATCCGAGCCACAATCCCCCGAGGCAATCTGGTCTCAACCGATGCGTCTGGCCGAATTGCCCGCGCGCAAACCCACGCGCTTTGATCTTAGCCCCGACGCCCCGACCCGTAAGGCGATCGCGAAATGGGCCGACATTCTGGGCGTTGATGCATTGCGCTTTAAAGGAGAGCTGCGTCCCAATGGTCGCAGCGACTGGGAGCTGGTCGCCACCTTCACCGCGACGGTCGTTCAGGAATGCGTGATCACGCTGGCCCCTGTCACCACCGAAATCAGCGAAACGGTGAGTCGGCGCTATCTGGCGCATATGGAAATGCCCACCGACGAAGAAGCCGAGATGCCCGAGGATGACAGTGCCGAGCCGCTGCCAAGCGCGGTTGATCTGGCGGGCGTCGCGCTTGAGGTGCTGGAGCTGGCCCTCCCGCAATATCCCCGCGCCCCCGGTGCAGAGCTGGGCGATACGCGCATCACCGAGCCGGGTGCCGAGCCACTGGATGAAGATCAGATGAAACCGTTTGCCAATCTGCGCAACTTGCTGCAAAGCCGCGATGAGGACGAGAAATAACGCCGATCTGTGCGTGCGCGAAACGCTGTAAAAAAAGCCCAAGAAAGGGGCTTGCGCGCCCACAGAAACCGAGTATGTTCCCGGCCTCGTTCGAAGTTTGATTTCGGATCCGGAGCAACCTCTGCGCCGATCGCGAAACCGCTGGAAAATCAAGGCAGTAATGCCGCTCACATGGGCCTATCCGCCCCAATAATCCGAGGTTGAGACATGGCTGTCCCTCAGAACCGAGTCACGCGCTCCCGCCGCAACATGCGTCGCGCACACGACTCTCTCGTCGCTGCAAACCCGGCTGAATGCCCCAATTGCGGTGAATTGAAGCGTCCCCATCACGTCTGCGCGTCCTGCGGCCATTACGATGATCGTGAGATCGTTGCGATGACCGAAGAGGTCGATCTCGACGACGACGCGGCGTAAGACCGCTTGACCCGCGCCGCACACGTCATGCCAAACGCGCAAGACCAGCAGCAGACGGGGCCTAGCGATCCGGCCGCGCAAACGCAGGCCAGCCCTCGTGGCAAGGCGCCAGCTGATGCTGGCGCTGTTGTCATTTCCATCGACGCGATGGGGGGGGATCTTGGTCCCGAAGCGACCTTGGGAGGCGTGGCAATTGCTGCGCGCGAAACCCCTGCCCTGCGCTTTATCGTGCACGGGCCCGAGGCCGTGCTCACCCCGTTGATCGCCAAGCTTGGGCTGCAGGATTGCGTTGATCTGCGTCATGCTGATCGCGCCGTCACGATGGAGGACAAGCCCGCGCAAGTGCTGCGCACGGGCAAGGACACGTCTATGTGGTCCGCCATTGAATCGGTGCGTGAACATGAGGCCGATGTTGCCGTCTCTTGCGGCAATACCGGTGCGTTGATGGCGATCTCGATGATCCGCCTGCGCAAGCTTAAAGGCGTCAATCGCCCCGCTATCGCGTCGTTCTGGCCCTCACGTTCCCCTGCCGGGTGGAATGTGATGCTGGATATGGGCGCAGATGTGAAGGCGGATGCGCCCGACTTGCTGACCTATGCGCTGATGGGCACCTCTTATGCGCGCAATGCGCTGGGGTTGACGCGTCCGCGCGTCGGGCTGCTCAATGTCGGTACCGAAGAACACAAGGGCCGCACCGAGCTGAAAGAAGCCTATGAGATGATGGGGCGCGCGCAAGAGGCGGGCGGCTTTGAATTCGTCGGCTTTGTTGAGGGCAATCACCTGCCCGCCGACCGCGCCGACGTGATCGTAACCGACGGTTTCACCGGCAATATCGCGCTGAAAACCGGCGAAGGCACCGCGAAATTCGTCTCTGAACTACTGCGAGAGGCGTTGACCTCGTCGGTTCTGGCCAAGCTGGGGGCATTGCTGGCGATGGGCGCGCTCAAGCGCCTGCGCGCCAAAGTCGATCCACGCCGCGCCAATGGTGGCGTGTTTTTGGGCCTCAATGGCACAGTGGTAAAATCGCACGGCTCTGCCGATGCGACAGGCTTTGCTGCCGCGATCTCTTTGGCGGCACGGCTGGCGCAATCCGGGTTTGGCGCAAAACTGGCGGCTCGGGTTGCTTTGGCCCTGCCAGAGGGCCAAGATAGCGCAACACAAGATGCACAAGCGTCGGAAATAAGCGAGAGCAGCCAATGACGATCAGATCCGTAGTGCGGGGCGTGGGCCATTATCTGCCCGAACGCGTGGTCGAGAACGCGGAATTTGAGGCGACGCTCGATACGACGGATGAGTGGATTCGCTCGCGCACCGGCATTGAGCGGCGTCATTTCGCAGCCGAGGGGGAAACCACCTCGCAACTTGCCATCAAGGCCGCGCAAGCCGCGCTAGAAGATGCGGGCATGAGCGTCGATCAGATTGATGCGATCATCGTGGCAACCTCGACCCCCGATTTTACCTTTCCGTCTGTCGCGACCATGGTGCAGGCCGGGCTTGGGTCCACCACAGGCTTTGCCTATGACGTGCAAGCGGTCTGCGCGGGGTTCATTTTTGCGCTGACCAACGCCAATGGGCTGATCCTGTCGGGTCAGGCCGAGCGTGTGCTGGTAATCGGTGCCGAGACGTTTTCGCGCATCATGGATTGGGAAGATCGCGGCACCTGCGTGCTGTTTGGCGATGGCGCGGGCGCGCTGATCCTAGAGGCTGCGCAAGGCACGGGCACCAAGGACGATCGTGGCATTCTGGCGTCGGATTTGCACTCGGACGGGCGCTATCGCGAGTTGCTTTACGTTGATGGCGGCGTCTCGAGCACCGGTCAGGCAGGCTTCCTACGCATGCAGGGCAACCAGGTGTTCCGCCATGCCGTTGTGAAATTGGCGCAAACCGCTGAAAAAGCGCTAGAAAAAGCGGATTTAGGCGCACAAGATGTTGATTGGATCGTGCCCCATCAGGCCAATCTACGCATCATCAAAGCGACGACCGAAAAGCTGGGTCTGGACATGGATCATGTCGTGACGACCGTGGCCGATCACGGCAATACCTCGGCCGCCTCGATCCCGCTGGCGCTGTCGGTGGGCAAGCAACGCGGGCAGATCCGCGAGGGTCAGGTGATCGTCACCGAGGCCATCGGCGGCGGTTTGGCCTGGGGCTCGGTCGTACTGCGCTGGTAGGCGTAAGGACCGGCAAAGCAACGCGCATCAACAGCGCGCCACAAGCCATTGATATTGACTCGGGAATTGCTCTCGGTCACTGTAGTCAAAACCGTTGACCCAGGGGAACGATATGTCCAAGACACTGACGCGTATGGATCTCAGCGAAGCGGTGTTCCGTGAGGTCGGCTTATCGCGCAATGAATCTGCGCAGCTTGTTGAAAGCGTGCTGCAATATATGTCCGATGCGCTGGTGCGTGGCGAAGCCGTCAAAATCAGCTCGTTTGGCACGTTTTCGGTGCGTGACAAAGCTCCGCGCATGGGACGCAATCCCAAGACCGGCGAAGAGGTTCCGATCAGCCCGCGCCGCGTGCTGTCCTTCCGCCCCTCGCATCTGATGAAAGACCGGGTGGCATCTGGCAACGCGAAATAACGGGCGGGCCGATGGGCAAATCCGCTGATGCGTTCAGAACCATTTCCGAAGTCTCCGACCTGCTGGAGACGCCGACCCACGTGCTGCGGTTCTGGGAAAGCAAGTTCACACAGGTAAAACCGGTCAAGCGTGCTGGCGGGCGGCGCTATTATCGCCCCGGCGATGTCGCACTGCTGGGTGGGATTCGCCATCTTCTCCATGATGACGGGATGACGATCCGCAGCGTGCAACAGTTGTTGCGCTCTGAGGGCGTGTCTCATGTCAGCGCGTTTTACAATGCCACGGCAAAGACCGAGGCACCCGAAGCCCAGCCCGAGCCCGTGTCCGAATCGCGGCCCGAGCCAGCGTCGCCCCCAAGCGCGTCGATCACACCATTTCCTTCGGCGGTGCCCTCTGCGCCCGCAGAGGCAAGCGATGTGCAACCCTCGCTGTTTGATACCGGCGGCGAAGAGGCCCCGATCGCGCTGGATGTCGAACCCGAGCCAGAGCCCGAGCCAGAGATTCACAGCCTGCACATAAAACCCGCAATCGAGCGCGCGAATCCCGTGCTGCCCGAAACCACGGCTGCCCCTGATTCGACGCCCGCTCCATCTGCGGCTCCAGACACGCAGTTTGATGCGCGCGCCGTGGCGATGAGCGCAACGCGTTCCGAGCTACGCGCCCGACTTGCGCGGGTTGATAAATCCCGTCTGAGTGATGCCGATCTGCGCGATTTGCGTATGCTGGGCCTGCGTGCCAAGGCTCTGCGTACGCGGCTTCAGACCTCACCAGAGCGCGCGACCGAGACACGCGCATAAAGGGCTCGCGCATGGGATTTTACGCAGGCGAAAATTTTCTTGCCATAACGACTTGCACAGCCTGCCCGGTTACCTCTATATGCCCCTCGTCGGGCTGTGGCGCAGCCTGGTTAGCGCGTCCGTCTGGGGGACGGAAGGTCGTGAGTTCGAATCTCGCCAG
>JAFGWK010000002.1 GCA_016937195.1 Paracoccaceae bacterium
CCGCTGAGCTATTACACCTTTGGCGGCTGGAAAAAGTCGGGCTTTGGCGATCTTAACCAATACGGCCCTGACGCGTTCCGCTTCTACACCAAGACCAAAACCGTCACGGCGCGCTGGTTCTCGGGCATCAAGGATGGCGCAAGCCTGAACTTCAAAGCGCTCGACTGATCGCGCCCCCGATACAAACGAAAAGGCCGCGCATCACGCGCGGCCTTTTTCTTTATCGCCTGTCCAAACGACTATCCAAGCTTTGCCAGCCCCGGGAAAGTATCGAGAAGCCAAAAGCTGATGGCCGAGAACGCATTGGTCAGCAGCAAGATCCCGACAATGACCAACAGCGCACCCATCGTCTTTTCGATGATGCCCATATAGGGCTTGATGCGGTTCATCACACCAATTGCGCGCTGGATGAACAGTGCCGCGAGCAGGAACGGAATGCCCAGCCCCAGCGCGTAAATCGCCAGCAATCCGGTGCCACGCGCCATATCTCCGCCCTGCGCGGCAATCGACAGGATCGCGCCCAGTTGCGGGCCGATGCAGGGCGTCCAGCCAAAGGCGAATGCCAACCCCAGAACATAAGCGCCAAAGCTCGATCCGCCGCGATCCCCTGCGTCAAGGCGCGCCTCACGGTCGAGAAACCCGATCCGAAACAGCCCAAGGAAATGCAGGCCCAGCACGATAATCACGCCGCCCGCGATGCGCCCAAACAGCACCTGATTGGTCAGAAAGAACCGCCCAAACGCCGACGCCGTGAAGCCGAGGAACAAAAACACCGTCGACAGGCCCAGCACGAAGAAGATCGCAGGCACCACCGCCGAGCGTTTCCCCTCGCGCAGCTCGCCCATGCTGACCCCGCCCATATAGGCCAGATAGGGCGGCACAATGGGCAGCACACAGGGCGACAAGAATGACAAAAGACCCGCAGAGAGCGCGACAAACGCGGCGGGCAGGAAGGCGGCACTGGCGAGATCGATTCCAAACATGTCCCACGCTTATCCTATCAAATCGTCGCGGTCACCTGCTCGTGAGATAACAAGCGCGTGGACAAATCCGCGCGCTCGGCCTAAAGCGCAATCCATGAGCGCCCCCATAGAGATAGACGCGCGCGGGCTGCTATGCCCGCTGCCAGTGTTGCGGCTGCGCAAGGTGCTTGCGGAATTGCCCTCCGGCGCGCTGGTGCGCCTTGAGGCGACCGATGGGGCCTCTTGGATCGACGTTCCCCATTTTTGCGCCCAAGACGGGCATGTGCTGGTCTCCGCCGAGGATTGGGAAGGCGTGAAAGTGTATCTGGTGCGCAAGGGCTGATTGCGCAGCTTTCGGGTCGCAGAGCCCGGGCAAAGCGCGCAAGGGTTGCGAAAACAAATGCAACCGAGGTCGCCAATGCCCTTCCAGATCCACGCCCTGCCCGCCCAGACATTCGCCCCGCTTTTCGCCGCGCCGCCAACAATCCTTGCGCAGAACCATGCCACGATCGTCACCGCCGATCACGCGCCCGGCTTTCCCTGTCGCGTCAGTCTGGCCGATGCCAAGATCGGCGAGCGCGTGCTGTTGGTGAATTTCACGCATCTGCCTGCGTCCTCGCCCTTTCGGTCGAGCCACGCAATTTATGTGCGCGAAGGCGCGCATCAGGCGCAGCTTGCGCCAGACGTTATCCCCGATGTGATCGCAAGCCGGTTGATTTCCTGGCGCGGGTTCGATGCAAAATTCATGATGCAGCAAGCTGACGTCATCGAGGGCCACGCACTGGATAGTGCAATCGAAGCCATCTTTGAGGACCCCAAGATCGAGGAAATCCATTTGCATTTTGCGCGACAGGGATGCTTTGCCGCGCGCGTGACCCGCGGCTAATCTACGCAAAGAAAAAGGCCGGGCGTTGTTCCCGGCCTTTTGCATGTCTTAAATCGCGGTATCAGCCCCGGCTCCACCACCCACGACGCCGCGCTTTGACGGGTTCGGGTTGTGCCTCAACCAGCGTATCGCCTTGAGGCATCTCGACGGGGGCCTCGGGCGGGGCCTCGGGGGGCATTTCCACCGGAGCTTCGCTTGGCGCGGGTGCCGGAGTTTCGTCGGGCACCTGCACCGGCGCTTCGCTGGGCGCGGGCGGGGTTTCGACGGGCGTTTCCGGCTGCGGTGCAGGCGGCGTTTCAACCGGTGCATCGGGCTGCGGCGTTGCAGAAACATCCGGCGTTTCTACGGTTTGCGCGGCGTCCGGTTCGGGCTTCTTGCGCGCACGCGAGCGACGTTTGGGCTTGGGGGCCTCTTCAGCCGCCGGAGCCGGAGCCTCGGCCTCGGTCTCGCCCTCAACCACGGCTTGCGCCTCGGCGTCGGGTTCGACTTTCTTGCGCGAGCGGGTGCGGCGTTTCGGCTTGGGGGCCTCTTCCTCAGCCGCCGGTGCAGCGACTTCAGCCGCCGGTGCAGTCTCAGCGCCAGCCTCTCCCTCGGCAGGCTCTTGCACCTTCTTGCGCGAGCGCGTGCGGCGTTTCGGCTTGGGAGCCTCTTCAACCGCCTCTTCGCTCACCGCAGGGGCAACGGCGTCAGCTTCACCTACCTCGACCGGAGCGGCAGCGGGCTGCTCGCCCTCTTGGGCCGGGGTCTCGGAGGCATCCTGATCGTTGCCCTCTTCGCCATTCTGCATGCCCTCATCGCCATTGGTGCGCTTCTTGCGGCGACGACGACGACGTTTTTTCTTGGGTTGATCGTCTTCGTTCAGCTCAGGCGTTGCGGCCTCGGCCTCAACGATTTCCGCCTCTTCAACGACCTCGTCCTCTTCATCCAGATCAATCTCAGCCATCAGGCTTGCCGTGGCAGAGACCACAGTGCTCGACACCTCAGGCACCAGACGCGTTGCGGTTTTCAGCTTTTCCATCGTGAAGTCGGGCGAGATCAGATCAGGCGCGGCCTCGATACGCACAGACATGCCGTAGCGCGCCTCAATCGAGCCGATATGTTCACGCTTGGCGTTGATCAGATAGTTGGCCACGGCCACCGGTGCACGCACCAGAACCTCGCGCGAGCGTTTGCGCGTACCCTCTTCTTCAATCGCGCGCAGAACCGACAGCGCAAGGCTATCATCCGAACGGATGATCCCCGTGCCATGGCAATGCGGGCAGGGCTGCGTGGTGCTTTCCAGCATCCCCGGCCGCAAACGTTGGCGCGACATCTCCAACAGACCAAAGCCCGAGATACGGCCCACTTGAATGCGCGCGCGGTCGGTTTTCAGCTTGTCTTTCAGGCGCTTTTCGACCGCGTTGTTGTTGCGGCGTTCGTCCATGTCGATGAAGTCGATCACGATCAGACCGGCCAGATCGCGCAGGCGCAATTGGCGCGCCACCTCTTCGGCGGCCTCAAGGTTGGTCTTGGTCGCGGTTTCCTCGATCGAGCCCTCTTTGGTGGCCCGGCCCGAGTTCACGTCGATCGCCACCAGCGCCTCGGTGATACCGATCACGATATAGCCGCCCGATTTGAGCTGCACGGTCGGGTTGAACATGCCCGTCAGGTAGCTTTCGACCTGATAGCGCGCGAACAGCGGCAGCGATTCCTGATAATGCTTCACGTTTTTGGCGTGGCTTGGCATGATCATACGCATGAAGTCTTTGGCCACGCGATAGCCGCGCTCGCCCTCGACCAGCACCTCGTCGATCTCTTTCGAATACAGATCACGGATCGAGCGTTTGATCAGATCGCCTTCTTCATAGATCGGCGCGGGGGCGATGGATTTCATCGTCAGATCGCGGATCTGCTCCCACAGGCGCATGAGATATTCGTAGTCGCGCTTGATTTCCGTCTTGGTGCGTTGCGCGCCAGCGGTGCGCACGATCAGCCCCGCACCCTTGGGCACGTCGAACTCACTGGCGATTTCCTTAAGCTTCTTGCGATCTGCCGCATTGGTGATCTTGCGCGAAATGCCACCGCCACGCGCGGTATTGGGCATCAAGACGCAGTAGCGACCGGCCAGCGAGAGATAGGTGGTGAGCGCCGCGCCTTTGTTGCCGCGCTCTTCCTTGACGACCTGCACCAGCATGATCTGGCGCACCTTGATCACTTCTTGGATCTTGTAGCGGCGCGCACGGGCCTTGCGGGGCGGGCGGATTTCTTCCTGAACGTCCTCATCGGCGATGGATTCGATACCCGATGCGGCGGCGCGTTCGGCGGCGTCGCTGTCGGCATCATCCTGCGAGTCATCGTCCGAGTCGTCGCTGGAGTCGTCATCGCTGGTATCCGCGGCGTCTTCGTCGGGCGTCGCATCCGCGACGTCATCTGAATTGGCCGTATCCGAGATGGGGGCATCAGCCGCATCGGGTTGCGCAACCTCAGTCGCCTCTACCGCAGCTGCGGCCTCAGCGTCAGACTCTTGGCTGTCGTCACTCTCATGATCAACAATCGCCATGCCCGGAATTTCATCCGAGCTGACAACGGCCTCATCGGGCGTTGCCTTTTCGGCCTTGGCCGGACGGCGCGCGCGGCGGCGACGCGTGGGTTTGGGCTTTTCTTCTTCGGCCTCTGCGGCCTCGGCAAGCTGGCGCTCTTCCTCGATCAAAGCCTCACGGTCAGCGACCGGGATTTGATAATAATCGGGGTGAATTTCGGCAAATGCCAAAAACCCGTGACGGTTGCCGCCGTAATCGACAAATGCGGCTTGGAGCGAAGGCTCCACCCGCGTTATTTTTGCCAGATAGATATTGCCGGCGAGTTGCCGTCTGTTGATGGTTTCAAAGTCAAATTCCTCGACCTTGTTGCCGTCTGCCACCACGACGCGGGTTTCTTCCGCGTGGGTTGCATCGATAAGCATCTTCTTTGCCATGTAATTCCATTGCCCATGCCCTTGGCGCCGAACCCGGAGGGGCCAACGTGCAAGCAGCATGATATGTCCATAAGGCGATGGACGGGCGGCACAGGCAAGCGGGCGCGGCCATTTCTGGCCCACCCTTGATCATTTGCCTCAGCTCGACACGCATCATCGCGGTTCTTTCCCAGGCGCACGGTTGTCCCGGCGCCCCATTCATAACCTCCATGCCCAGTACTCGGCAGAGGGAGGCAAACTAGCGGCCTTACGGCCAATCGGTTGATCCAAACACGCGCCACCTGCGCGATTTTGCGCATCGGGGCTGCTTGGAGATCAGCGAATTTCGGTGGGCCGAGCACGGGCGATGCCGTTGCGCAGCCAACTGTTTTCAACCATAGCGGCACGTCCCCCTGAAACACAATCGAATTTTCGCAGCGGTTGCGTTAATCGCGCCGTTCAGACAGCAGAACGCCCCCTCGGATAGGTTCCGAGGGGGCGCGCAGATCAGCCACAATCAAGCGGTGCGGTTGTCCTTAAAGCGAGTTGATCTTGAGCAGGCGCGCCAGCTCTCCGACGATGCCACGGCGGAACAGCAACACGCAGGCAATGAAGGTGCCCCCGATCACAACCTGCACCCAAGACCCGATGCCGCTAAGGGCATGTTGCAGCGCCACAACGACAAAGGCGCCGACAACAGGGCCAAAGATCGTACCCATACCGCCCAGCAGCGTCATCAAGATCACTTCACCCGACATCTGCCAATGTGCATCCGTGAGAGAGGCGAACTGGAACACCAGCGCCTTGGTTGACCCCGCAAGCCCCGCCAGCGCCGCCGACAAAACGAACGCCAGCAGCTTGAAACGATCCACATTATAGCCCAGCGACAGCGCGCGCGGCTCGTTTTCACGGATTGCCAGCAAGACCTGCCCGAAGGGCGAATGGATGATGCGGTAGATCACCAAGAACCCGATCAGGAAAATCGCTGCGACCGTGTAATACATCGCCAGCGGTTGGTTGAGGTCGATGAAGCCCAGCAAATGGCCGCGCGGAATACCTTGCAAGCCATCCTCGCCCCCGGTGAAGGGCAGTTGCAGCACAAGGAAATACACGATCTGCGCCAAAGCCAGCGTGATCATCGCAAAGTAAATCCCCTGACGGCGGATCGCCAGCGACCCCACGGCCCAGCCTAAAGCGGCCGCAAACAGCGTGCCCGTGGCGATCCCCAAAAGCGGCGGAAACCCCCAAACCTTGAGCGCATGCCCCGCGATATAAGCCGCGCCGCCAAAGAAGGCGGCATGGCCAAAGGACAAAAGCCCGGTAAAGCCGATCAACAGGTTGAAGGCGGCAGCAAACAGCGCAAAGCACAGCAGTTGCATCACGAAGACAGGATACAGCAGCGCCGGAGCGATCAGCAAAAAGCCAATCAGTGCCACCCAGAAAATCCCCTGCCAGATGCGCGAGCGCGTGCGGTGTTCGGGTTCTCCGGTGTTTTCTTCGAACTCGCCGATATCGGTGGTCGTATTGCTCATCTCTTGCATCCCTTAACTCTGACGCCCGAACAGCCCGTTGGGCCGAACCAGCAAGACGATCACCATCAGCAGGAAGATCACGGTATTGGCCGCAGGGGCGTAAAACACCTTGGTGATGCCCTCGACCAGACCCAGCGCGAAGCCGGTCAACACCGCCCCCGCAATCGACCCCATGCCGCCAATCACAACCACCGCGAAGATCACGATGATCAGGTTGGCGCCCATCAACGGGCTGACCGAGTAGATCGGCGCGGCCAGAACGCCTGCAAGCCCCGCAAGCCCGGTGCCAAAGCCAAAGGTCAGCATCACCATCAACGGCACATTGATGCCAAAGGCTTTCACCAGTTCGGGATTTTCCGTGCCCGCACGCAAGCGCGAGCCGATCCGGGTGCGCTCGATCATGTACCAAACAGCGAAACACACGATGATTGAGAAGATAATCACGAACAGGCGGTATTTCGGGAACATCATAAAGCCAAGGTTCACCACCCCACGCAGACTTTCAGGCATGCCCGGATAGGGCGTTCCCGAAGCGTTGAAAAAGTTGATGAACAGCCCTTGCAGCACCAGCGTCACGCCGAATGTCAGCAGCAAGGAATAGATCGGGTCGAGTTTGTAGAGACGGCGCAGCATGAAGCGCTCGATCAGCATGCCAAAACAGGCGACCAGCAGCGGCGCAAGGATCAGCGCGGGCCAGAACCCGATATGCAGCGCATCCAGCCCCACCCAAGCCCCGGCATAGGAATACAGGATCAGCGCGAGAAACGCGCCCAACATATAAAGCGCGCCATGGGCAAAATTGACCACGTTCAGCAGGCCGAAGATGACCGCCAAACCAAGGCTAAGCATGGCGTAGAACACACCGTTATTGAGGCCCAGCATACCCTGGGCGAGGATCAGTCGGATCATAGGGTCCATGTTCGGTTTCCCTCCTTACACGCTCAGGTAATGGTTGAGACGGTCCATACTGGACTCGACGTCGGCAGACTCGATGGTGTCGATCACCTCACCATGTTCGATGACGTAATGGCGATCGGCCAAGGGGGCGGCAAAGCGGAAGTTCTGCTCCACCAGCACAATCGTGTAGCCGCGCGATTTCAGGTCGCGAATGACCCGTCCCAGCGTTTTCACGATCACCGGGGCCAGCCCCTCGGTGATCTCATCCAGCAGCAACAGCCGCGCACCTGTGCGCAAGATGCGCGCAATCGCCAGCATCTGCTGCTCGCCGCCCGACAGGCGCGTGCCCATGCGTTTGCGCACATTGGCAAGGTTGGGGAACATCTCGAACAGTTCCTCGATCGACATGCCATCGGCGCCCACAGCGGGGGGCAGCATCAGGTTTTCTTCCACGGTGAGCGAGGCAAAGATGCCGCGTTCCTCGGGGCAAAATCCGATCCGGCCATCGGGCGTGATACGATGCGCGGGCTTGGTGATGAATTCCTCGCCGTTGATCGCAATCGAACCCGTACGGCGATCCACCATGCCCATGATCGAGCGCAAAGTGGTGGAGCGCCCTGCCCCGTTGCGCCCGAGCAGCGTGATCAACTGCCCCTCTGCCAGTTCCAGATTGATCCCGTGCAACACATGAGATTCGCCATACCACGCATGCAGGTTCTCGATTTTCAGCATCGGTTTGGTCAGGGTTGTCGTGCTCATACGGTCTCCTCCTGCTCTTCGGCAGAGACGCCCATATAGGCCTCCATGACCTGCGGATTCTTCGACACGACCTCATAGGGGCCCTCGGCCAGAACCTCGCCGCGCGCCAGCACGGTGATCGTATCGGCCAGATGCGCCACAACGCCAAGGTTGTGTTCCACCATGACAATCGTGCGACCCTCGCGCACACGCCCGATCAGATCGGTGACGGTGCCGACATCTTCGGTGCCCATGCCCTGCGTCGGCTCATCAAGCAACATCAGCTCGGGCTCAAGACCCAAGGTGGTTGCGATTTCCAATGCGCGTTTGCGCCCGTAGGGCAGCTCGACCGCGCGCAGTTGTGCATAGTCCGCCAGCCCTACCCGTTCGAGCTGCGCCATCGCCTGCGCATCCAGATTGTGCAACATCGCCTTGGAGCGCCAGAAATGATAGCTCACCCCCAGCCCGCGCTGCAGCGCAAGGCGCACATTTTCCAGCACGGTGAGGTGGGGAAACACGGCCGAAATCTGGAACGAGCGCACAACGCCCATATTCGCGATCTCGGCAGGTTTCTTGTTGGTAATATCCGTATCATTGAACAAGATCTTGCCCGAACTGGGCGTGATGAACTTGGTCAACAAGTTGAACATCGTTGTTTTGCCCGCCCCGTTGGGGCCGATGATGGCATGGATCGAGCCGCGCTTGATGCGCAGATCAACCCCGTTCACAGCCACGAACCCGCCAAAGTTTTTGGTCAGATTGCGTGCCTCGAGAATGGTGTCATTCATGGACTAGCCTTCGCACTGATACGCGTTCGGGGGCGGCCAATTGGCGCGCCCCCGTCCGAGTTTTGTTGGCTTACTTGGCGACGAGCGGGCAGCCGCCCTCGGCCAGCGAAGCATAGGCTTCATTGCCCGGGATCGTGCGAACCACATCGGCCACATCCCATGGGTCAGTGCCGCCCTCTTTGACTTTCAGCAGATACATATCATGCACCAGCAGACCGTCTTGGCGGATCTCGCCGCCCTTGGCGAAGAAATCGTCGATCTTCATCTTGCCAAGCTGCTCGCGCACTTTGTCGGAGTCATCCGTGCCGGCCGCCTTGATCGCGTTCAGATAGGCCATGGTGAGCGAGTAATCTGCAGCATGCACAAAGGTCGGTGCCTCGCCGCCAGAGAATTTCTCGTATTCCTCTTTCCACTTGCGCGAGGCATCGTCGCCATTCCAATACCAACCGGTGGTGAATTGCAGCCCCTTGGCAACATCGGTGCCCAGCGATTTCACATCCGAAATCAGCACCAACATACCCGCAAGCTGCTGACCGCCATCCACGATGCCGAATTCATGCGCTTGCTTGATCGCGTTCACGGTGTCTTGGCCCGCGTTCGCCAGACCGATCACCTTCGCGCCCGAACTTTGCGCCTGCAACAGGTAGGACGAGAAATCGGTGCTTGCCAGCGGCACGTCAGAGCTGCCCAGAACCTTGCCGCCAAGGCTGTCGATCACCTTGGTCGTGTTGTCTTGCAGCGCATGACCAAAGGCATAATCGGCGGTGATGAAATACCAGCTATCACCACCGTTTTTCACAACAGCCGTAGCCGTGCCGACGGGCAGCGCGTGGGTGTCATAGCCGTAGTGGATGCCGTATTTCGTGCAATCCGCGCCCGTCAGCGCGCTGGATGCCGCGCCGGTTGCCATCGTGATGACCTTTTTGTCCGAGGCAAGCTTTTGCACCGCCAACGCCACCGCCGAGTTGGTCAGATCGGTGATCATTTCGACATGCTGTTCGTCGATCCATTCGCGTGCCGTCGCCGAGCCGACATCGGCCTTGTTCTGGTGGTCCGCCGAAATCACTTCGATCGGCTTGCCCAACACGGTTCCGCCGAAATCGCGCACAGCCATTTTCACGGCGTCAACCGCGCCTTTGCCCGAGAACCCGGTCGAATAGACGCCCGACATATCACCGAGCACACCGATTTTTACGACGCCGTCAGACACCGCATCTTGCGCCAGCGCACCATTCGCAGCCAGCATCAGCGCTGCGGCACTCACCCCTGCACATATTGTTGATTTCATGAATCTTCCTCCCTGTTTGATATCGTTTTCAAACCGGAACCACCCGAAAGCCGCCCCGTCTGAATGTGTTTTGTTCGCTCAAATCCCTGTCTTGGGGAGCGAAACGCAACCCTTACGTCCTCCTCACACACCCCGGGCCCATCCTCCAATGGGGCGCGTCGTGAAGTTTTGTCAGACCAGCACTGACACGTTTAAGCATTGCATAGACCGTTAAGGTTCTCACCCAGAGTCAACATAGCGTTATCATACTCAAAACAAGCATTAGCTGATCTAGGCCAAAAGGATAGGTGGGAGCCGCCGCCCGACCATGCGACGATTTGCGCAGTTGATGTGCGCAAATACCCATACCCGGTCAGGAGATGTAATGACTTTCGATTGGAACGACCTTCGCTACTTTCTGGCCGTGGCGCGCGCGGGGCGCCTGACGGCGGCGGCGCGGGTGATCGGATCGGATCACGCAACCGTTTCGCGCCGGGTCGGGGCGCTGGAGAAACAGCTTGGCGCGCAACTGTTCGAACGCAGCCCGCGCGGCTATGCTCTAACAAGCGCGGGCGAGCGGCTGCTGCGCCACAGCGAGCAGATCGAAAGCGTTGCCGCCAAGGTGCATGACGATATCGCGGGTGAGCTTTATGCGCTGTCAGGCTCGGTTCGGATCGGCGCGCCCGACGGGTTTGGGGCGTTTTTCCTTGCGCCGCGTCTGGCCGATTATGCGCGCGACAATCCCGATCTTGAGGTACAGCTGGTCGCCACACCGCGCATTTTCAGCCTCTCCAAACGCGAGGCCGATATCGCCATCACCCTGTCACGGCCCGAGAAGGGGCGGCTGATCTCGCGCAAGCTGACCGACTACACCCTGCACCTTTACGGCGCGCCCGAGTATCTGAATGCCCATCCCGTCACCGATACCGAAACCTTGGGCCAACATTTGCTGATCGGCTATATCCCCGAGCTGATCTACACGCCCGAGCTGGATTACCTGTCTCTGGTAATGGGCGATCACGCGCCCCAGCTTTCATCGACCAATCTGTTTGCGCAAATGCGCGCGGTGGCGGCAGGTAAGGGTCTGGGAATTCTACCCGATTTTATGGCCCATCACAGCCCCGAACTGATCGCGGTTCTGCCCGAGCAGATCGAAATCCGGCGCTCGTTCTGGCTGGTCGCACATCAGGATTTACGCGACAGCGCGCGGGTGCGCACCACGATGCGCTTTATCGCCGATCAGGTGGGGGCGGCGCGCGGCGAGTTTCTGCCCGACACGCCGCGCCCCGGTCAGAGATAGTCGGACCGCTGCAACCCGTATTTCGCCATCTTCTCGTTCAAGGTGCGGCGCGGCAGGCAAAGTTCCTCCATCACCGCCGCGATCGACCCCTTGTGGCGGCGCATCGTGTTGTCGATCAGCATTTTCTCAAAGCTCTCGACATATTCTTTCAGCGGCTTGCCCTCGGTCGTAATTGCCGCTGGTCCCGTGTCTTCGTCATCGGCCATCAGCAGCGAGGCAATCGAGCCAGATCCGCGCCGCGATTGCAGCACCGCGCGCTCAGCCACGTTGATCAACTGGCGCACATTGCCCGGCCACGGCGCCTGCAACAGTTGGGCTGCCTCTTGCGCCGTCACTTCGGGCACATCGCAGCCATATTCATCGGCGAATTGTTCCGACATCCGGTTGAACAGCGTCAGCACATCTTCACCGCGCGCGCGCAGCGGCGGCAGGGTGATTTTCAACGCGGCAAGGCGGTAATACAGGTCAGGGCGCAACACATCTTCGACCGTCTTGCCCTCGCCATGGGTGTTGCAGATCGCCACGATCCGGGTTTCGGCAGGCGTGCCCTGATCGTTGATGAATTGCAACAAGCGCGCCTGTAGCGGCTGGCTCAGCGCCTCGACATCCTCAAGACATAGCGTACCGCCGCGCGCCTCTTCCACAAGGGGCAAACCGCCCTCTTCGACAGGGCCAAACAGCTTGGCGGCCAGCGCCTCTTCGGTGAAGGCTGCACAAGACACCACAACGAATTTCTTGCCAGCACGCGGACCCGTGGCATGCAGCGCATGCGCCACCAAAGTCTTGCCCGACCCGGTTTCGCCATCAATCAGCACATGACCGTCGGCCTGGCTGAGATCAAGCACATCCTCGCGCAGCCGCTCCATCGGTTCCGAGGTGCCGATCAACTTGCCGATCACCTTTTCGCCCTTGGCCAGATCGCGGCGTAGCGCGCGGTTGTCCAGCGTCGTGCGCCGGGCTTGCGTGGCCCGTTTGGCCAGTTCGGTCATCCGGTCCGGGCTAAAGGGTTTTTCCATGAAATCCATCGCACCAAGACGCATCGCCTCGACCGCCATGGGCACATCGCCATGACCCGTGATCATGATCACCGGCAACCCGCTATCAATGCCCATCAGGCGCTTGAGAAACGCCATCCCGTCCATTCCCGGCATCCGAATGTCGGAAATCACAACCCCCGGCCAATCCGCCCCGATCTCTTTGAGCGCATCTTCAGCAGTGGGGTATGTTTCGGTGTCAAACCCCGACAGCGCCAGCCATTGGCTGACCGATTGGCGCATATCCTCTTCGTCATCGACGATCGCGACCTTCATCATTCTAGCCATATTTTACTCCGCGGCCCTGATGGACCTGTTCTTATCTGACAAAAGCGGCAACTGCACCTCGAACACAGCGCCCCCATCCTCAGAATTATGCGCGGTCATGCGACCGCCAAAATCCGCAACAATAGACGAGGAGATCGCAAGGCCCAGCCCCGTCCCCTCACCCGGTTTCTTCGTCGTCCAGAACGGCTCGAACAGCTTGTCGAGATCACTGATCCCGGGACCATTATCGCGCACGCTCAAAACGGCTGTCTCACCCGCTGTCAGCATTAACTCGACCTGCGGTTCTGCCACTGACTTGGTAGCGTCCAAGGCATTTCGCAACAGGTTGATGATAACCTGCTCCAAACGGATGCGATCTGCCATCACCATAACAGATCCGCGCGGCATCGTACGAATGATGTGCAATTTGCGCGTTTTAAGCTGCGGCTCCATCATTGCGAGCGCCTCGGAAAGTGCGGCGCGCAGATCGACCGGTTCGAACGCCTCGCCGCCCTTGCGGGCATAGGACTTAAGCTGGCGCGTGATCGCCCCCATCCGCCCGATCAGATCGTCGATGCGCTGGAATGAGGATAGCGCCTCTTCCGTGCGCGCACGCTGCAGCAGTAGTTTTGCGCCCGCCAGATAGGTTTTCATCGCGGCCAGCGGCTGGTTTAACTCGTGACTAACCGCCGCCGACATCTCACCCAACGCGGCGAGTTTGGAGCTTTGCGCCAAGGTTTGTTCGGCCACCGCCAGATCCATCTGCGCTTTCTCACGCTCGGCAATCTCGCGTGACAGACGCACGTTCAGCGTGCGCAACTCGGCCGATTCGGCGCGCAAGGCCTGACTTTGCCGCCGGGCCCGGCGCGACAATGCGTAAAACACCAGCGCCAGCAGAATCGCGAATCCCATGATCTCCAGCGCCAGAACCGCATTCACCCGTTCGCGGATCGAATCATAGCTGGTGAAGGCGATCATCTTCCAGCCGCGGAAGGGCACACGCGCCTCGGTGCGCATCACCGCCTGCCCCTGAAGATAGGCGTCAGGGGCCTCATTGGCCCAATCGGCAGTGGCTTGCAGCGCGCGCTGAATCGCCGTGGGTGCCGAGCGCGCCGCCAAAGCCTGCGCCATCGTCACGCCCCGCCAGCGCGGCTCGGTCGTCAAAATGATCGTGCCAGAACTGTCCGTCACAGCCACCGCATCCGAAATTCCCGCCCATGAGCGTTCAAATTTCGACAAATCCGCCTCAACCACAATCACACCAACGGGGCGATTATCCCCAAGTACGACGCGGGAGTAATCGAACTCGGCCCCGCCCGCCGGATTGGTATTGAGCGAAAAAATCGTATCGCGCGAACGCGTCGCATCTACGAAAAACGCCTGCGTGGGAAAGCTCATCCCGATCTGCGTGCGATTGGTCGAGGCCACCACCCGACCCTGCATATCCAGCAAGCGGATCGAAGCCACCGCAACCTCTTTGCGAGCCGAAATCAACTGCGCAGACGCCGTTGAATAGTCATTCGTATCAAGCGCCTGAATCAATTGCGGGTCGCGCGCCAACAACAGCGGCACGACATTGGTGCGCTGCAATTCAGACATGATATTGCCGGTATAAAGGGCCAGCCGCAGCTCAGCGCGCACACGCGTGGTTTCGGTAAACCGCTGCATCAGCCAGACATTGCTGACCCACATTACCGCCACGGCCAGCACCAGCACCGTTGCCACCGCGATCCGCATCAGCCAGCGACCACGCACGCGGCGCGTATTGGTTCCGGGTGCATCCGCCTCGGGCAAAATCAAATCTTGCGACGTTTCATCAGACATGGCGCCAACTTACGCCAGTGCGACAAGCGCGGGCAAGCATGCGCGCTTAGGCGTTTGCCATGATCCCCGACAACGCGCGGAAAAGCGCCGCCCCGTCGGCGCCACCCTGCGCAAGCTCAATCGCGCGCTCTGGATGGGGCATCATCCCCAGAACGCGACGATTTGCGCTCAGCACGCCGGCAATATCATCGACCGAGCCGTTGGGGTTTTCGACATAGCGAAACGCCACCCGATCTTCCCCCTGCAATTCAGCCAACCCGTTGGGATCAATCTGGTAATTGCCATCGTGATGCGCAATCGGAAAGGTCACCTGCGCGCCCAAACCATAGCTCTCGGTATAGGCGCTATCGGCGCTTGCCACGCTCAAGGCGACCGGCTTGCAGATATATTTCAACCCCGCATTGCGCATCAGCGCCCCCGGCAACAACCCCATTTCCGTCAAGATCTGGAACCCGTTGCAGATACCCAGAACGTAACCGCCCCGATCCGCGAAATCCGCAATCGCCTGCCCCACCGGAGAGCGCGACGCAATCGCGCCGCAGCGAAGATAATCACCATAGGAAAAGCCGCCCGGCACAGCGATCAGATCAATCCCGGCCGGCAGCTCGGTTTCCTTGTGCCAAACCTTGACCACCTGCGCCCCGGCTTTTTCAAAGCCCACGGCCAGATCGCGGTCGCAATTGGACCCGGGAAAGGTGATGACAGCGGCTTTCATCGCGGCGGCTCCTGCTTCCAAGTGTTTGAAATATCCCGGGGTCCGGGGCAGCGCCCCGGCGGGTTCAGACGATCTCGACGGTGTATTTCTCGATCACCGTATTGGCGAGCAGCTTATCGCACATTTGTGCCACTTCGGCCTCGGCCGCAGCCTTGTCGCTCGCCGCCAGGTCCAGCTCAATGACCTTGCCCTGACGCACGGCCTCAACACCCGAAAACCCCAAATGGCCCAGCGCGTGACGCACCGCCTCACCTTGCGGGTCAAGCACCCCATCTTTCAGCATCACATGCACGCGCGCTTTCATCGCCGGGGCTCCTTTTAGTTAATCAGGGTCGGTTTGATCTGCGCGGTATTGGTGGGCATCACGCCCAGCCGCCGCGCAACTTCGGTATAGGCATCCGTCAGATTGCCCAGATCGCGCCGGAACACGTCTTTGTCCAGCTTCTCGCCGGTCTTGATGTCCCACAGGCGACAGCTATCGGGGCTGATCTCATCGGCGACCAGAAGGCGCATGAAATCGCCCTCCCAAACGCGCCCAACCTCAATCTTGAAGTCGATCAGCTTGATACCAACGGCATAAAACACGCCGGTCAGGAAATCATTCACCCGCAGCGCCAGCGCCACGATATCATCCAGATCCTGCTGATTGGCCCAGCCGAACGCGATGATATATTCCTCGGGCACCAGCGGGTCGCCCAGATCGTCATTCTTATAGCTGTATTCGACGATCGGGCGGGGCAGCGGCGTGCCCTCTTCCAACCCAAGGCGTTTGGCGATCGAGCCAGCGGCGAAATTGCGCACGATCACTTCCAGCGGCACGATTTCTACCTGACGGATCAATTGCTCGCGCATATTGAGGCGTTTGATAAAGTGATTGGGCACGCCGATATTGGTCAGCCCGGTCATGAAATACTCGGACAGGCGATTGTTGAGAACGCCTTTGCCCTCAATGACTGCCTTTTTCTGAGCATTGAACGCAGTGGCGTCATCTTTGAAATACTGCACCAGAGTGCCCGGTTCGGGCCCTTCATAGAGAGTCTTCGCCTTGCCTTCGTAGATTTTCTTGCGCCGCGGTGCCATGGCGTCTCCGTTCTCTGTGCGGTCCCTGTCTACCCGGTTTTGGGCGATGCGCGGACCCCTTTCTTGCCCTATAGGACAAGCCCGCCGCTGGGGCAAGGCAAACCACGCGCCCCTGCGAGCGCTATCACCGCAGGTTTCGCGCCAGCCCTCTTGCGATGCAGCCCTAGGGTGTGCATATCAGGAGGTAACAAAAATCCTTTGGGGGAGACAGCCGATGACCACTTTTGATGATCGCGAAAACGCCTATGAGAACAAATTCGCCCATGATGCGGAGTTGCAATTCAAGGCGGATGCGCGCTGCAACAAGATGCTGGGCGAATGGGCCGCTGGCCTTTTGGGCAAATCCGGCCCCGAGGCTGCCGCCTATATTGGCGAAGTGGTAACAGCCGATTTCGAAGAGGCCGGACATGAGGATGTCTACCGCAAGCTGGCCGCCGATCTGGATGGTAAGGCCGATGAGCCCGCGATCCGCGCCAAGATGGCAGAATGCATGCTCGAAGCGCGCCGTCAGGTTCTCGAAGAAAGCTGATCGCACTTTTCTAATGTATGACACTGACGCCGGACGCACCCCAATGCGTCCGGCGTTTTCTTATGCGGCTGTTAAGCACCTGTGAACGGCTCTGCGTTAGCCTCTCTGCCAAGATGGGATTGGCGGAGCAAACACGCGTGGCGCATATCAAACCCCGCAAGATGGCGACCGGGACGGCTCAAGTCGCGCCTCTGCGCCTGCCCGGTTGGGGCGCAGCATTGCGGCGTCAGCTTGTAATCATTGCGCTGTTGCTGGGGTTTGCGCTGCTGCTGCGCGACCGCATCGCAGCGCTTGACTGGGGCGCGATTGGTGCGGCCTTCGCGCAGGTCTCGGGGCTGCAATGGTCCTTTGCAGCGCTGGCAAGCGCTGGCTCTTTCGCGGCTCTGGCCAATTATGACGCGCTGTTGCATCGCGCTCTTGGCACTGCGCAACCCGCCGCACGGGCGCGCCGCGCGGGCTGGGTCGCGATTGCAATGTCTCAAACCGTTGGCTTTGGGCTGATCTCGGGCGCGCTGGTGCGCTGGCGGATGTTGCCGGGATTGTCGTTGCGCGAGGCCTCGCGGCTGACCGCAGCGGTCGCGGCCAGCTTTCTGGCGGCGTGGACGCTGCTATGCGCGCTGGTGCTGATTGCGCTGCCGCTGCCCTTGGCGGGGCATGGCGTCTGGGCGGTGCGCGCATTGGCAGGGGGCGTGTTGCTGGCGGGCGGCGCGTTATGTGCCTTGGCGTTGTGGCAGCCAGGGATAAAACTCGCGCGCTGGCATCTGCGCCTGCCCACTCTGCCCGTGATGGGCCGAATCATGTGGTTATGTTTGCTGGATACGGCCTTTGCTGCACTCGCTTTATGGGCCTTACTGCCCACAGGTAGCGGGATCGGGGCCTTGGCGCTTTATCCGGCCTTTCTGATCGCGCTTGGGGTTGGGTTTGTGTCAGGCGCGCCCGGCGGCGGGGTCGGCCCGTTCGAGGTGACGCTGCTTGCCCTCCTGCCCCACAGCAAAACTGCCCCGCTGATGGCTGCAATTCTTGCCTGGCGTCTGGTGTACTACGCAGCACCCGCAATGCTGGCGATGGGCGCATTGGCATTTGCCGAACGCGCGCCACCTGATCCCGCACGCCCGTTTCTGCTGCCTCCCGCGCCCGCCCTGACCCCAAGGCTGGCCAAGCTGGTTGCACAATCAGATCAACCTGAACTTGGCTTGCTGTCTCAAGGCGAACATATGGTTCTGCTAACCCCCGATACGCAGGGGGGATGGATGATCGGGCGCACATCGCAAGCGCTGGTTGGCTTGCTGAACCCTTTCGGGACAGCCGAGATTTCACATCTTCTGCCGCTTTTGAAGGCGCAGGCGCGCGATCAAGGGCGCATCGCCTGCGCCTATAAGCTTGGCGCGCGTGCCGCGGCCGTAGCGCGCAGATCGGGCTGGCACGTGGCGCCTGTGGCGATGGAATGCTGGCTTGATCTTGCGGCCTTTACGCTTGAGCCGCCTTCGCGTTCTGGCCTGCGTCGTAAGCTGCGCAAGGCCAGTAAGGCGGGCGTGATCTGCGCGCTTGAGGAAAATCCTAACCTTCATAAGTTATCCCAAATCGCGGCGCATTGGGCGCAGGCGCGCGGTGGAGAGCGCGGTTTTTCCATGGGCCGTTACAGCGCGGACTATATTGCAGAACAAGCCGTGATCATCGCGCGCCGAAACGATACGATCGTCGGTTTTGCCAGCTTTCACACCGGTCACACCGCATGGGCGCTAGATCTGATGCGCCCTGCCCCGGATGCGCCCGATGGCACGATGCAGGCGTTGATCAGTGCCGGTATCGACGCAGCGCGCGCAGACGGCGCAGGACAGTTGTCGCTTGCCGCACTACCGCCACGCGCGGCTGATATCGACGGGCCTGCGCGCAAAATCTGGGATCGCGCCGAAAAGGGCGCGGGCGCTGCCGGGCTGCGCCAGTTCAAGATGGGTTTCGCCCCCCGCCTAAGCCCGCGCTACATCGCCGCGCCCTCGCGCGGGGCGTCGATGCTGGGCGCGGCGGCCATCGCGCGCGCGATCCATGCTCCACCTGCGCTATGCCCGCCGTCGCAGACACAAATCTGCGCGCTAAACGAAGGGCAGATTCATCCCCCAACGTCTGCCCCATTCAAATCCGGCTCACATTCATCATGAAGGAAAGGAATTTGCCAATTCTGCGCCTACATGGCAGGGAAGAGAAAAGGGCCGCGCTTGCGCGCCCGTAACGCTATGGAAATGAGGCCCCGATGACCGACGCGCTAAGCCGCCTACTGGAAACCCGCGATTGGCTGATGGCTGATGGCGCGACGGGCACGAACCTGTTCAACATGGGCCTGTCTTCGGGGGACGCGCCCGAGATGTGGAATGCCGACGCGCCTGACAAAATCAAGAAACTGTATTCGCTGGCCGTTGATGCGGGCTCGGATATTTTCCTGACCAACAGCTTTGGCGGCAATGCCTCGCGGCTGAAACTGCATGATGCGCAAAACCGCGTGCGCGAATTGAACCGTCTGGCTGCCGAAATCGGGCGCGATGTTGCCGATGCTGCGGGCCGTCCGGTGATCGTGGCGGGCTCGATCGGGCCAACGGGCGATATTTTCGCGCCGATGGGAACGCTGACGCACGAACTGGCGGTCGAGATGTTTCACGAACAGGCCGAGGGTCTGAAAGAAGGCGGCGCAGATGTCCTCTGGGTCGAGACGATCAGCGCCCCCGAGGAATACAAAGCCGCTGCCGAGGCCTGCCATTTAGCAGGGATGCCTTGGTGTGGCACGATGAGCTTTGACACCGCCGGGCGCACGATGATGGGGCTGACCTCGACCGCGATGGTGGCAATGGTCGATAAACTCGCCCATCCGCCGATGGCGTTTGGCGCCAATTGCGGTGTCGGCGCGGCGGATCTGCTGCGCACAATCCTCGGTTTTGCCGCAACCGGCACCGAGCGACCAATCATCGCCAAAGGCAATGCTGGCATCCCGAAATATGTCGATGGCCATATTCATTATGACGGCACGCCCGAATTGATGGGCGAATATGCGGTGATGGCGCGCGATTGCGGGGCGACGATCATTGGTGGGTGCTGCGGCACGATGCCAGATCATCTGCGCGCGATGCGGGCCGCATTGGAAAACACCCCGCGAGGAGAGCGCCCGACGCTGGAAGCGATTTCGGAGCGGCTCGGCGGGTTTTCCTCGGAAGATGACGGGCTGGGCGAAGGCGGCGCAAAGCGCGAACGGCGCGGGCGGCGTCGCAGCTAAACGGCGCGCCTGTTGCAGGGGGGCGATGCCTCCGGCGGGAGTATTTTTAGCCAAATGAAAAGGGCCACCGAAGATTCCCATCTTCGGCGCGGCGCAGAGTGGGTAATGAAACCAGTATCAGAACAGTTCAAGCTGATCGCCCCTGCGCGGGGGCAAGTGGAACTGTGTGCAATCCAGATCAGGCAAGGCGCGCGCCAGCCCCAGCCGTTTGCACGACAGCGCGAAACGCTGTGCGAGCAGTTCTGCCATCTCGCCCTCTCCCTTCATGCGCGCACCAAAACGCGGATCGTTCAGCTTACCGCCGCGCATGTCGCGGATGCGCCCGAGCACCTTTTCGGCCTGACCGGGGCGGTGGCGTTCGAGCCAATCGGCAAACAGCGGCGCAACCTCATGGGGCAGGCGCAGCGGCATCATCGAGGCGGCTTTGGCCCCGGCCCGGCGGGCCTCGGTCAGGATCGCCTCAAGCTCGTGATCGGTGAGGCCGGGAATCATCGGCGCGGCCATCACGCGCACAGGCACGCCGACACGCGAGAGCTCTCGGATCATGCGTATGCGGGTTGGCGGGCTGGGGGCGCGCGGCTCCATCGCGCGCGCGAGCCCGGCATCAAGCGTAGTGATCGACACCCCGACTTGCACCAGACCGGCAGCCGCCATATCGCCCAGCACATCCAGATCGCGCAAGATCAAAGAGCCGCGCGTTACTATGGCCACAGGATGGCGATAGGCGGCCAGCACCTCCAGTACGCCGCGCATCACGCCCCATTTTCGCTCAATCGGTTGATATGGGTCGGTGTTGGTGCCAATCGCGAGCGGACGCACTTTGTAACCCGGCTTGCGCAGCTCCGATTCCAGCACGCGCGGGGCCTCGGGGCGCGCCACCAGCCGGGTTTCGAAATCCAGCCCCGCCGACAGGCCCAAATAGCAGTGGCTGGGACGCGCGAAGCAATAGATGCAGCCGTGTTCGCACCCGCGATAGGGGTTGAGCGAGCGATCAAAGGGCAGATCGGGCGAGGCGTTGCGCGTGATAACCGAGCGCGGCCGCTCGACACTAACCTCGGTGCGCGCGAGACGTTCCTCCTCGGGGATGTCCCAGCCGTCATGCTCGGGCGCACGGGCATAGGGCTCAAACCGGCCCGCAGGCTGCGCGGCGGCACCGCGCGCACGCAGGCGCAGATTGGGATCGATCGGTGGCAGATCAAATGGCAGACTCATGCCCCAACTTAGAACGAAATAGGAACGCTTGCCAAGACGCCACCGCATAACAGCGCGTGACGTCGCACGAAACACCGCGTATGTCGCAATTCGCCAAGACTTGACGGGCCACGCGCCCCACCACAGGATCAAGGCGGCTTTCAGGAGAACAGGCACATGGCCGAAGACAACGAAGACATCATCCTCTCCGAGCTCGACGATGCCGAGCTGACCGCGCAGATGATGGACGACCTTTATGACGGTCTCAAGGAAGAGATCGAAGAGGCGACCCATATCCTGCTGGATCGCGGATGGACCCCTTACGACATTCTGACCAAGGCGCTGGTCGCGGGCATGACCATCGTGGGGCATGATTTCCGCGATGGAATCTTGTTTGTTCCCGAAGTCTTGCTGGCGGCAAATGCCATGAAGGGCGGGATGACGATTCTCAAGCCGCTGCTGATCGAAACCGGTGCGCCGCGGATGGGCAAAATGGTGATCGGCACAGTCAAAGGCGACATCCACGACATCGGTAAGAACCTTGTCGCGATGATGATGGAGGGTGCCGGCTTTGAGATTGTCGATCTTGGGATCAACAACCCGGTTGAGAAATATCTTGAAACGGCGGCCGCTGAAGGGGCTGATATCATTGGTATGTCGGCCCTGCTGACGACGACGATGCCCTACATGAAAGTCGTGATCGACACGATGAAGGAACAGGGCATTCGCGACAATTATATCGTGCTGGTAGGCGGTGCGCCGTTGAATGAGGAGTTCGGGCGCGCGATTGGTGCAGATGCCTATTGCCGAGATGCGGCGGTAGCCGTGGAAACGGCAAAGGCCTTTATCGCACGCAAGCATAACCAGATGTCGGCGTAAAATCATGGCCCTGACGGGCGATGGTGCGACAATTGAACCAAGATTGGGCTCCGATTTTTTTAATCGGGGCCTTTTCCTTTGGCCGCGTGCGCCCCATACTTAATTGCATGGAGGGACCGCGCATGCCGTTACCACATTTTCTTCTGTTGATCGTGTTTGTCATCGTGATGGCCGGGGTCGCGATCTGGGCCTTTGCCAGTTCGGGCATGCCAATTGCGACGCTGGGATTGATGGCTTTGATTGCGGCGGGCGTGATGCGGCTGATGGCGCGCGTGGAATGACCCAGATCCCTACGGACAAGGTCTTGTCCAAGGACGGCCTCGCCCCGCAAGGCTCAGGGCGTCTGTTGCTGATTGCCTGTGGCGCGCTGGCACGTGAGATTTTGGAGCTCAAACGGCTGAACGGTTGGGACCATCTGGATCTGACCTGTCTGCCCGCGATTCTGCACAATTACCCTGAGAAGATCACGCAGGCGGTGGCCGACGCGGTGGTCAAACATCGCGATAATTACGATGATATTTTTGTCGCCTATGCCGATTGCGGCACGGGCGGGCAATTGGCGCAAAAGTGCAAGGAACTGGGCGTCGAAATGATCGCAGGGCCCCATTGTTATTCCTTTTTTGAAGGGAACGCCGCCTTTGCCGAAACTGCGGAAGATGAAATCACCGCGTATTACCTGACCGATTTCTTGGTGCGCCAGTTCGATGCCTTCGTGTGGCGCCCAATGGGGTTTGATCGCCATCCCGAGCTGATCGAGATGATGTTTGGCAATTACGACCGGCTGATCTATCAGGCGCAAACCAACGATCCCGCGCTTGACGCCAAGGCAGCCGAGGCCGCCGCGCGATTGGGGCTGCGCTATGAACGGCGTTTCACGGGCTATGGCGATTTGGCCACAAGCCTTGCCGCTTTTGCGCAAAAACCCGTCACTTCGGCCTGATCGGCCTTAAGTTTCTCTGAAAAACGCCAAGGTTTGCTTGGCTTTTTGGCGTTGCGGCGATATGTCCAGCCTCAAATTGACGTCGTTCGGCCCGCGCCTCCCCCGCTGCGGGCCTTTGCATTCCCGGAGTGTCGCATGACTTTTTCAATCTGGCGGACCCAGTGGTTCGGCAATGTCCGTACCGATATCCTGTCGGGCCTTGTGGTGGCGCTGGCGCTGATCCCCGAGGCCATCGCGTTCTCGATCATCGCTGGGGTGGACCCGAAAGTGGGGCTGTATGCCTCGTTCATGATCGCTACGATCACCGCGTTTTTCGGCGGGCGCCCGGGGATGATCTCGGCAGCGACGGCGGCCACTGCGGTATTGATGGGCAGCTTGGTGCGCGAACACGGGCTCGACTATCTTCTGGCAGCGACAATCTTGGCGGGCGTAATCCAGATGATCGCGGGCTTGCTGAACTTGGGCCATGTGATGCGGTTCGTGTCAAAATCGGTGATGACGGGGTTCGTCAACGCGCTGGCGATCATGATTTTCATGGCGCAATGGCCCGAACTGGACCCGTCAAAAGTGCCCCCGATCACCTATGCGCTGGTCGCGGGTGGTCTTGCGATCATCTATCTGCTGCCGCGCGTGTTTCGTGCGATCCCCTCGCCGCTGGTCGCAATTGTCGTGCTTTCGGCGATCACGATGGGGCTTGGGCTGGGCGATGTGCACACCGTTTCAGATATGGGTGCGCTGCCCGATGAGCTGCCCTCGTTCCTGATCCCCAACGTGCCGTTCAACCTGCACACGCTGCAAATCATCCTGCCCTATTCGGTTGCTGTGGCGGTGGTCGGGCTGCTTGAAAGCCTGATGACGCAGAATATCGTCGATGAGATGACCGACACGCTCTCGGATCGTCGGCAGGAATGCTATGGCCAAGGCATCGCCAACTTCGCGACCGGTTTTGTCGGTGGCATGGCGGGCTGTGCGATGATCGGGCAATCGGTGATCAACGTGACCTCGGGCGGGCGGCAGCGTTTGTCAACGCTGGTTGCGGGCGTTTCACTGCTGATCTTTTGCGTCGTGCTGGGTGAATGGGTCGGGCGCATCCCGATGCCCGCGCTGGTGGCGATCATGATCATGGTGTCGATCGGTACGTTTAGCTGGGCCTCGCTGGGCCAGCTGCGCACGATGCCGATGTCCTCCAATATCGTGATGCTGGCCACTGTGGGCTTCGTCGTGGCCACGCATAACCTTGCTATCGGGGTGCTGGTCGGCGTGCTGCTGTCGGGCATCTTCTTTGCCGGGAAAATCGCGAAGATGACCGATATCACCTCGCGCCTGAACGAAGAACATCGCCTGCGCACCTATTACATCAAGGGACAGATCTTTTTCGCCACGGTCGAAGAATTCAACCGCGCCTTTGATTTCCGCGAGAAACTGGATCGCGTGGTGATCGACCTGACGCATGCCCATATCTGGGACATCTCCTCGGTGGCCGCACTGGATCGCGCGGTGGGCAAGTTCCGCATGCAAGGCACGGATGTAAAGGTCGTGGGCATGAACCAAGCAACGGAAACGATCATCGACCGGCTGTCCAATGGTGGCAAAGCGGTCGCGGATCACTAACCAAGTTTGGGGGGGGCGCATCTTATTGTGCCCCCTGCCCTGACTGCTCGCTCCTGACAGCCCGGCTTGACGCAATCGCGCCCCAACGCTAACCAAGACGACATGGGCGATGGCGTCGCCCAGCCTGCGCGCAGGTTTCACAGCCATCCTGAACGCCCGGATCCATGATGTTGCCCCGTTTTCACGGTGCATGAGCGGGAGGTTTCGATGTCCAACGCCAATTTCAGCGCACACCCAGAGGTCGCCCCCTCTCAGATCACCGGTATGATTGCGATGTGCGCAGCGATGGCATTGCTTCCGATTGGCGATGCGATTTCCAAAACGCTGACCGGGTTCGCCGCCCCTTTTGATGTGACGGTCTGGCGCACTTTGGCGCAAGCGGTCTGGTTTTTGCCCTTGCTGCTTTTGGCGCGCAAAGGGCTGCGCGGATCGGTGCTGTCTTGGCCTGCTCTGCTATCGGGGGCGCTGGTGGCGGTGGTGTCGCTGTGCCTGATCTCAGCCTATGAAACCATGCCGATCGCCACGGCGATCTCGATTTTCTTCATCGAGCCTTTGGTGCTGACGCTGCTCGCCGGTCCGTTTCTGGGCGAGAAACCGGGGCTGCGGCGCTACATTGCGGTCGGGATCGGGCTGATCGGCGCGCTGATCGTGATCCGCCCGAATTTCGAGATATTCGGGCCGGTAGTGTTGCTGCCCGCCCTTGGCGCGCTGGCTTATGCGCTCAATATGATCGTGCTGCGCAAGGCCACGCGCCAGCATCGCTCGGCGCTGACGTTTCAGATCGGTGTGGCGCTGTCAGGCGCTGCCATTCTGGGGGCCGCGCAGCTTATCTTGGGCCTGCTGGGGCGCGAGACCTCGCGGCTATCAGAGCTGCCGGGTTGGGCGCTGGGGGCGCTGATTGCCTCTGGCGCGCTGATCGCGCTGACCTTCTTGCTCATCACGCTTGCCTTCAGCAAGGTCGAGGCCAGCCTGCTTGCACCGCTGCAATATCTGGAAATTCTGGGGGCGACGCTGGTGGGCTATCTGGTGTTTGGCAATTTCCCCGATGCGCTGACGATACTGGGGACGTCGATCATTCTCGCATCGGGGATTTATGTATTTTACCGCGAGCGCAAATCCGGCGCGCCCGCGCGCAAGATCCGCGCCCGCGTTGATCGCTAGCGACGCCGAACCAGCAGCGACACCATAAAAATCACCGCCGCCGCTGACACGATTGAGGGGCCCGCGGGCGTGTCAAACCGCATGGAGGCCCACAGCCCCAGTAAAACCGAAGCAACCCCGACACCCGTTGCCCCCGCCGCCATCGTTTCCGGACTGCGTGCAAGTTGGCGCGCGCTGGCTGCCGGGATGATCAAGAGCGCCGCAATCAGCAACGCCCCCACGATCTTGATCGACACCGCCACCGTCAGTGCCAGCGCCACCGTCAGCACCAATTGTTCGCGCTTGGGATCAATCCCCGAGGCCATCGCCAGCTCGTCATTGATCGTAGAGGTCAATAGCCCCTGCCATCGCCACGCCAGCAGCGCCAGCACAACAGCCGCACCGCCCCAAACCACCACCAAATCGGTTTTCGACACCGCCAGAATATCGCCAAACAGCCACGCGCTCAGATCGACGCGCAGCCCCGATTGGAACGAGGCCGCCAGCAGACCAAACGCCAGCGCCGCATGGGCCAGAACGCCCAGCATCGTATCCATCGCATGGCCGCGCCCCGACAGCCGCGCCACCGTCAGCGCCATCGCCAGCGCCACGCCCAGAGTCCCGATATAAACCGAGGAACCAAAGGCGAAGCTTAGCGCCACGCCAAGGATCGCGGCATGCGCCGTTGCGTCGCCGAAATAGGCCATGCGCCGCCACACGACAAACGCGCCCAGCGGGCCAGTCGCTAGCGTCAAGCCAATCCCCGCAATCGCTGCGCGGGCCAGAAAATCGTCAAACATGTTCGTGCTCATGCCCTTCATGGCTGCAAGCGGCGCCCTCTGCGTCCCCTTCATGCCGGTGATCGTGATCATGCTGATAGAGCGCAAACGCCCCTTGCGTACCCATGCCAAACAGCGCGCGATATTCGGGCGCTTCGGCCACGACTTTGGGCGCGCCCTGACAGCAGACATGTCCGTTCAAACACAGCACCCGATCCGAGGCCGACATCACCACATGCAGATCGTGGCTTACCATCAACACCGCCGCCCCGGTCTGCGCGCGCACCTCTTCGATCAGTTTGTAAAACGCCGCCGTGCCGGGCTGGTCAAGCCCCTGCGTCGGCTCATCGAGAATCAAAATCTCGGGGTTCACCAGCAAGGCGCGCGCCAGCAGGACGCGTTGAAACTGTCCACCAGACAACCGCGCGATTGGGCGCGCCCCAAGCCCCGCCACGCCCGTACGTGCCAGCGCAGCTTCGGCATGCGCATTAGAGACGCGCTTGGGCAGCGACAGGAACCGGCGCACCGTAAGGGGCAGGCTGGCATCGATATGAAGCTTTTGCGGAACATAGCCAATCGCGAGCCCCGGCGCGCGCGCCACCTGCCCCGTCGCAGCGGGCTCTAGCCCGATCAGCGC
>JAFGWK010000043.1 GCA_016937195.1 Paracoccaceae bacterium
GCAAAGCCCCTCCATCACCGCCGCTGCAAGTGGCACCTCGATCTCATCGCCCAGACCCGTCAACTGGCGTGATTGCAGCGCCAGAACAGTGGCCGATGCCGCAATCTGCGAGGCATAGGCCGAAGATAGCGGCAGCGGCGAGAAGGACGGATTCAACCCCATCAGAACCCGGTTGAGCCCCATATCGGTAAACACACCCGAACTGGCGGCGACGACGCTTTCAAAGGCGCGCTGTTCACACCGCTCGGCATCATTAGACGCAAAACCGGGCAGCGACACGGTGATCAGTTCGGGCCGCTCCTCGCGCATGGCGGCAAAGTCGATCCCGAGCTTCGCCAGCTTGCCGGGGCGAAAATTCTCGACGATGATATCGGCCTCGTCACACAGCGCGCGCGCCTTGGCCAGCCCGTCTTCGGATTTGAGATCCAGCGTCACAATCATCTTGTTGCGCATCAAGGCGGCATTGGCCGGGCTGTCCCACATCGGGCCGCCGGGCGGGTCGATATGCACGACCGTCGCGCCCAGATCGCCCAGCAGCATCGCCACCGCAGGCCCGGCAATATATTGCCCGAAATCGACGACCTTAACCCCGGTCAGGGGCAGATTGGAAAACGAGTTACGCATATTCCCTCCAGCGGGCAGAAGCGACAAGACAGCGGCCTATTGGCCGGCAAGAATCCAGCGGGCAGCTTTTTCCGCGATCATCAAGGTCGGGGAATTGGTGTTGCCGCTGGTAATTTCGGGCATGACGCTGGCATCGACGACACGCAGACCAGACACGCCCTTGAGGCGCAGATGCGGGTCAAGAACAGCACTGTCATCCTCGTCACGCCCCATCTTCACCGTGCCCACCGGGTGAAAGATCGTGCTGGCAATATCGCCGGCAAGCTTGGCCAGATCTTCATCGCTTTGATATTGCGGTCCGGGTTTGAATTCCTCAGGCTGGTACGGCGTCATCGCAGGTTGCGACATGATCTCGCGCACCTGCCGCAGGCTGTCGGCAGCGACTTTGCGGTCATCATCCGTGGCCAGATAATTGGGCGAAATCGACGGCGCGTCGCGGAAATTGCCCGACCGGATGCGCACATGGCCCCGACTGGTCGGGTTCAGGTTGCAGACACTGACCGTCATCGCCGGGAAATCATGCAGGTCTTCGCCGAACGCCTCAAGGCTGAGCGGCTGCACGTGATATTCAAGATTGGCATGGCTGCGCCCCGGATCCGAGCGGGTAAAAGCGCCGAGCTGGCTAGGCGACATGCTCATCGGGCCAGAGCGCTTGAGCAGATATTCCCCCCCGATCATCGCCTTGCCCCAAAGGCTAGAAGCCAGCGTGTTGAGCGTGCGCGTGCCATTCACCTTGTAGACGGCGCGGATCTGCAAATGGTCTTGCAGGTTCTCGCCCACGGGCGTGTCGCGCAACACCTCGATACCGTGCGATTTCAGCAGCGCAGCAGGGCCGATCCCCGAAAGTTGCAGGATTTGCGGCGAGTTGATCGCGCCCGCCGACAGCACCGTCTCGCGTCGCGCGGTGACTGTCACCGGCTGCCCCTTGTGGTAAACCCGCGCCCCGGTGCAGCGTAGCGCCCCGTCCGCGCCGGTCTTGAGCGTAAGCTTTTCGACCTGCGCCTCGGTCCAGACCGTCAGATTGGGACGGTTTTTGGCAGGTCTCAGAAAGGCTTTCGACGTATTCCAACGCCAGCCCGAACGCTGATTGACGTCGAAATAACCCACACCCGCATTGTCGCCACTGTTGAAATCCTCGGTTTTTTCAATCCCGGCCTGCACCGCGGCATCAGCAAAACTATCGAGCACATCCCAGCGCAACCGCTGCTTTTCAACCCGCCATTCCCCGCCGTGGCCGTGCAGGTCGGAAAACCGGCCATTGTCGCCGGTCGCCGGATCTGCGCCATCATCAAGCTTGTAGTGGTTCTCATGCGCCTTAAAATCGCGCAACGAATGGTCCCAGTCCCATTCCGTCTCGCCACTAAGCTGCGCCCAGTTGTCGTAATCGCGCGATTGGCCGCGCATGTAGATCATACCGTTGATCGATGAACAGCCGCCCAACGTCTTGCCCCGCGGATAGCGCAGGGTTCGGCCGTTCAGCCCTTTGTCGGCCTCGGTGTTATACATCCAGTCCGTGCGCGGATTGCCAATGCAGTAAAGATATCCGACCGGGATATGGATCCACGGATAGATGTCTGCCTTGCCGGCTTCGAGCAGTAGCACCCGGTTCGCTGGCTCCGCGCTTAGCCGATTGGCCAGAAGGCACCCCGCAGACCCGCCGCCAATCACGATGAAGTCAAAATCCATTTCAGTATTGCGCATCGCGATGCCCCCTCGATCTGTCCCGCAACACCACGAGAAGACCCAGCACCAAAAGACACCCTGCACGCAGGGCCTCTTTGGATGTGATACGCTCCTCCCAGCGCAGCAACTTACCAAGGCTTAGAAAGCATGCACGCATTTTCCTAATGACAAATTTCTCACCGCGATATTAAAGATTGTAATATGGCGAGATTTTCGAACGTGAACAGTATCCTGGCATTCGCGACGGTGGCCCGTGAGAAAAGCGTGTCGCGCGCGGCTGAGGTGCTTAATCTCACGCAGCCCGCGATCAGCCACCAGATCAAGCGGCTAAGCGAAGAAACCGGAATCACCCTGTTCAATCGTACGCCGCGCGGGCTGGACCTGACACCCGACGGGGCCGCGCTGCTACCCAAAGCCGAGCAGGTTCTCAGCGCAATGATCGAGTTTCAGCGCAGTGCCAGCAAGCAATGCGGTCAGGTATCCGGTACGCTGAGGATTGGCACCATCGTTGATCCCGAATTCATCCGCCTCGGTCGCTTGCTCAGCCGCCTTGGAACGGCACACCCAAAAATCACCACCGAACTGATACACGGCGTAAGCGGCGAGATCCTCGAAAAACTCAAGCGTCAAAAGATTGACGCCGGGTTCTATCTGGCGGCACCTGACGAGGTGGATTCCATCCCTTCGGACCGCCCTCTTTACACGCGCAAACTTGCCGAATTCACCTATCGCGTCATTGCGCCGGTCGGCTGGGAGGCGCGCGTTGCCAAGGCTAGCTGGGCCGAAGTGGCCGCCCTGCCCTGGATCGCCACATCCCCGAACTCTGCGCACAACCGGCTGCTGACAAGAATCTTTGCCGAGCATGGCTGCGTTCAGAATTCGGTCGCGCTGGTGGATCAAGAGGCGTCGATGCTGGAAATGGTCCGCTCGGGCGTTGGTCTGAGCCTGTGCCGCGAGTCGATCGCCTTGCATCAACGACAATCCTTCGGCCTTGCCATTTGCGAAAACCTGCGCGTTCCGGCGTGTCTCGTCTTCCAGACACTCGAAGACAGGAAGGATCAACCGGTCATCGCGGCACTCTTCGAGCAGATCCAAGGCATCTGGTGACAGCCGCATATTTCGTCATCTGTCTTTAGCGCTCTTCCAAGCCTTAACTATGCCCTTGATTCCAAAACCCTTTCTAGCCTGCGATACATCTCTCTTCATTTATAATACCAGTTGGTATATTAAATATGCATGCATGATTTTAACCCCTCGCCCGCCAAGCCCCGCACTCGTGGTCGCCCGCGCCTTGCGCCGGATGCGCAAGCGTCACGTCAGGCGCTGCTGCGCGCCGGGCTCGCGCAACTGACCGAGTTTGGCTATGTCGCGGTGCGCCTTGATGATATCGTCGAGGCGGCGGGCGTGACGAAGGGGGCGTTTTACTATCACTTCCGCTCCAAGGCCGATTACGGCGCGGTTCTGATTGCAGAATATGACGCCTTCTTCCGCGCCAGGATCGCGCAAAGCCTTGAGCGCACCGACATGACTCCTCTCGAACGTCTGTACGACTTCACCAAGCTGGCCGAGGCCGGAATGGCCCGGTTTGGATTTCGGCGCGGCTGTCTGATCGGCAATCTCGGACAAGAGATGGGCGCGCTTCCCGAAGACTATCGCGCGACACTGATCGCGGTGCTGGCGGGCTGGCAAGAGATGACCGCTGCCTGCCTGCGCGCCGCGCAAGCCGTATGTGAAATAGATGCAAACCAAGACCCCAATGCCCTTGCCGCGCTGTTCTGGACCGGCTGGGAAGGCGCAGTTCTGCGCGCCAAACTTGAACGCGATCCCGCGCCGTTGCGGCAGTTCTCTGCCGGCTTCCTGCGCCTCATATCGAAATAACGGAGCTCCCAATGACCCAAGCCATCTTGATTGAAAAGACCGACGAAACCCAAACCGCCGCGCTACGCGACATTGATCTGCCGCCGCTGGCAGAGGGCGAAGTGGCCGTGGACGTCGCCTATTCCACGCTGAACTACAAAGATGCGCTGGCACTGACCGGGGCGGCTCCGGTTGTGCGCAGCTTTCCGATGGTGCCGGGGATCGACTTGGCCGGGATCGTGCGCGAAAGCCTGCATCCCGATTATGCCCCCGGCGACCGCGTTGTGCTGAATGGCTGGAGCGTGGGTGAGAAATACTGGGGCGGATTGGGAGAGCGCGCGCATCTGCGCGGCGAGTGGCTGGTGCCACTGCCCGAGGGGATCTCGATGCGTCAGGCGATGGCAATCGGCACCGCGGGCTACACAGCGATGCTGTGCGTGATGGCCCTTGAATCCAATGGCGTCACGCCCGAGAGCGGCGAAGTCGTGGTGACCGGGGCCTCGGGGGGCGTGGGCAGCGTGGCCATCGCACTGCTTGCAGCCAAGGGCTACACCGTGGCCGCCGTCACCGGGCGCGAAAGCGAGGCGGAGTATCTCAAATCGCTCGGCGCGTCGTCCATCGTGGCGCGCGAAGAGCTTACGGGCAAGCCGCGCGCCTTGAATAAAGAGCGTTGGGCGGGCGCAATTGATGTCGTTGGCAGCACGGTTCTCGCCAATCTGATCTCGATGATGAAGTATCACGGCACGGTCGCGGCCTGCGGTCTGGCGGGCGGGATGGATCTGCCCAGCTCGGTCGCCCCGTTCATCCTGCGTGGCGTGACGCTGGCGGGGGTCGATAGTGTGATGTGCCCGCGTCCCCAGCGGATCGAGGCGTGGCAACGGCTCGCGCACGATCTCGACATGGCAAAGCTGGAATCGATGGTGGTAGAGGTCGCGCTGGAAGACGTGATCGCCACGGCCCCGAAATTCCTCGAAGGGCAAGTGCGCGGCCGGATCGTCGTGCCCGTCGCCCCAGAGCTTGGCTGACGCATCCGCGCTGAGAAAGCCTAGCCCGCTCATTAAACCACAGGCCGCGCAACCGGGTCAGATCCGGTTGCGCA
>JAFGWK010000292.1 GCA_016937195.1 Paracoccaceae bacterium
GCGGCTTCGGTGCTGGGGATGACATGGTTCCACATGTGGTGCGCCAAAGAGCGCAAAGCGCTTGCGAGTGGCAGCAGTGTGAAAACCGGGCGGCAATATCGGATGATGAACGAAGTGCCGACGGTGTTTATGATCGTGATCGTGCTATCGGTGATCGTGAAATTCTAAGTTTTATTGACTTTGGATGGGTTGGGGCGTATCTGGCAGGCAAGCCCCGGCCGTCCTGGTCGATTGGTTCTTCTGCATGACATGATATGACGCCCCGCGGGTTTTGCCCTGCGTGGGTTTGCACGACAGGTGAAATATGACCGAGACCCGCCTCAATCTCTTTGATCTCAAAGCGAAAAGCCCGAAAGAGCTGTTGTCGCTGGCCGAAGAATGGGACGTCGAAAACGCCTCTACAATGCGTAAGGGCGAGATGATGTTCTCGATTCTCAAAGAACATGCCGAGGATGATTGGGTCATCGGCGGCGACGGTGTTCTGGAAGTTCTGCAAGATGGGTTTGGCTTCCTGCGCTCGACCGAAGCGAACTATCTGCCGGGCCCGGATGACATTTACGTTTCGCCCGAGATGATCCGTCAATACAGCTTGCGTACGGGGGACACCGTTGAGGGTGTAATCCGCGCGCCCGGTGAAAACGAACGGTATTTCGCACTGACCACGGTTGAAAAAATCAACTTCGAAGAGCCCGAAAAAGCGCGCCACAAGGTGGCGTTTGACAACCTTACGCCGCTTTATCCTGATGAGCGTTTCAAGCTGGAAATTGAAGATCCGACGATCAAGGACCGTTCGGCCCGGATCATCGACCTGGTTGCGCCGATCGGTAAAGGCCAGCGTGCGTTGATCGTGGCGCCGCCGCGTACTGGTAAGACGGTGTTGCTGCAAAACATCGCCAATTCGATCGAGACGAACCACCCGGAATGCTATCTGATCGTGCTTTTGATCGATGAACGCCCCGAAGAGGTGACGGATATGCAGCGGTCTGTGAAGGGTGAGGTTGTGTCCTCGACCTTCGATGAACCGGCAACGCGCCACGTTGCAGTGTCTGAGATGGTGATCGAAAAGGCCAAGCGTTTGGTTGAGCACAAGCGTGATGTTGTCATTTTGCTGGATTCGATCACGCGTCTTGGTCGTGCGTTCAATACGGTTGTGCCGAGCTCGGGTAAAGTGCTGACCGGCGGTGTGGATGCGAATGCTTTGCAGCGCCCTAAGCGGTTCTTTGGTGCCGCGCGGAACATCGAAGAGGGTGGCTCGCTGACGATTATCGCGACTGCCTTGATTGACACAGGATCGCGGATGGATGAGGTGATCTTTGAGGAATTCAAAGGTACCGGTAACTCGGAAATCGTTCTGGATCGCAAAGTGTCCGACAAGCGGGTCTTCCCGGCGATGGATATCTTGAAATCCGGTACTCGCAAAGAAGAGCTGCTGGTTGATCAGAAAGATCTGCAAAAGACCTATCTGTTGCGGCGTATCCTCAATCCGATGGGCACTACGGATGCGGTTGAATTCTTGGTTTCAAAACTCAAGCAAACCAAAACCAATTCCGAATTCTTCGACTCGATGAACGGCTGACGCTGATTTATCGTTTTCCCTCTGGGGGTTACGATGGACACGATCTTTGCTTTAGCAACTGCGCGTGGAAAGGCGGGAGTTGCGGTGATCCGTATTTCGGGGCCGCAGGCCTTTGCTGCGGCCTGCGCTTTAGCGGGTGATTTACCACAGCCACGGGTCGCTGGACTGCGGAAATTGCGACTTGGCGCAGATGAGTTGGACGAGGCGATTGTGCTATGTTTCGAACATGGTGCGAGCTTTACCGGCGAAGATGTCGCGGAGTTACATATTCACGGAGCGATTGCGACAGTCGGCGCGGTGCTTGCTGCATTAGGTCAACAGCCTAATTTGCGTTTGGCCGAACCAGGCGAATTTACTCGCCGGGCTTTGGAAAACGAGCGACTTGATCTGTCGCAGGTCGAAGGTTTGTCCGACCTGATTGATGCGGAAACTGAGGCGCAGCGTAAGCAAGCGTTGAAGGTGCTGTCGGGTGCTGTCGGGGATTGCGTTGAGGCTTGGCGCGCAGATTTGGTACGGGCTGCGGCGTTGATTGAGGCGACGATTGATTTCGCGGATGAAGACGTGCCGGTCGATGTCACGCCGGAAGTTACCGCGTTGATTGACCGGGTGTCTGCTGGACTTAGCGATGAGCTGCGTCGAATCCATGCGGCAGAGCGGGTTCGCGAGGGGTTTGAAGTTGCAATTGTTGGGCGCCCAAACGCGGGAAAATCAACGCTTTTGAATGCCTTGGCTGGACGTGAGGCGGCGATCACCTCGGAAATTGCAGGGACCACGCGCGACGTGATTGAGTTGCGGATGGATATCGCGGGTTTGGCGGTGACGCTGCTTGATACTGCAGGGCTGCGCGAAACCGAGGATACCGTTGAAGCGATTGGGGTTGCGCGCGCGTTGGAGCGCGCTGGCGAGTCCGATTTGCGAGTATTCCTATTGGATGGTGGTGAGGTGCCGCTGATATCACCAGAGCGCGATGATATTATCGTTCATGGTAAAGCTGATCTTGGCGCCGCAGAGGGGTTTTCGGTGTCGGGTAAGACGGGGCTTGGTCTTGATCGGTTGATTGCGGAAATTTCAAAGCGCCTGTCAGAACGCGCAGAAGGGGCGGGCGTGATGACCCGTGAGCGCCACCGTCATGCGATCCGCCTTGCATTTGACGCTTTGGAATCGGCGCGAGATGAGGTATTGCGCGGGTCTGAACGCAGTGAGTTGGCGGCGGAATCACTCCGACAAGCTGTGTGGTCGTTGGAATCTTTGCTTGGCCGCGTAGATGTCGAGCATCTTCTGGATGAGATATTCTCCAGTTTCTGCATCGGAAAGTAGGAGTGTTTCACGTGAAACATTACGATGTCATTGTGATCGGCGGCGGACATGCCGGAACCGAGGCGGCGCATGCAGCTGCACGCATGGGTGTGGAATGTGCGCTTGTGACGTTGCGGGCTGATGCCCTTGGCGTGATGTCATGCAACCCAGCGATTGGTGGCTTGGGTAAGGGTCATCTGGTGCGCGAAATTGATGCGCTGGACGGCGTTATGGGGCAGGCAGCGGATCGCGCAGGCATCCAGTTTCGTCTGCTCAATCGGCGCAAAGGTCCGGCAGTGCAGGGCCCACGCGCGCAAGCGGATCGCGCGCTGTATCGGCGCGCGATTGGTGAGATGACGGCGGTACAGCCAAATTTAACGGTGATCGAGGGTGAGGTTGCTGATCTGGTGATTGAGGGCGGGCGCGTCGGAGGCGTTGTTCTTGCAGATGGTTCCGAGATCCGCGGAAGCGCTGCGATTCTCACGTCTGGCACTTTCTTAAACGGTGTCATTCACATTGGTGATCAGCGTCAGCCGGGTGGTCGGATCGGGGATAAACCGTCGCGCGCGTTAGCTGAGCGTTTGAAGGCATTGGGATTGCCGCTTGGTCGGTTGAAAACGGGAACGCCACCGCGTCTGGACGGAAAAACAATTGCTTGGGATCGGCTAGAGAGCCAACCCGGCGATGATGATCCCACGATGTTTTCATTTCTAAATCAACGACCTTACGTTCGTCAGATTTCTTGCGGGATCACGCATACGAATGAGCAAACTCATGATATCATTCGGGAAAACCTAGAGAAATCGGCGATGTACGGTGGTCACATCGAAGGCGTCGGACCGCGTTATTGCCCGTCGATTGAGGATAAGATCGTTCGATTTTCGGATAAATCGTCGCATCAAATCTTTCTGGAACCAGAGGGGCTTGAAGATGATACGGTTTACCCAAACGGCATTTCCACTTCGTTGCCCGAGGCGGTCCAAGAGTCCTATGTCCACTCAATTTACGGCCTGGAGCAGGCGCGTATTTTGCAGCCGGGCTATGCGATTGAGTATGATTATGTTGATCCGCGCGCGCTTGATCTGACATTGCAGTTGCGCGATGTGCCAGGCCTGTATCTTGCTGGCCAGATTAACGGAACGACAGGATACGAAGAGGCCGCCGCGCAGGGGCTGGCGGCGGGTTTGAACGCAGCC
>JAFGWK010000044.1 GCA_016937195.1 Paracoccaceae bacterium
ATGCTGCTGGATATGTATCCCAAAGGCCCGATTGATGCGGTGCCCTACGTCGAGGGGCAAAACCCGTTTGAGCATGCCTGTTGGTTCGACGCCGGCAATTACATGATCTCGCGCAATCAGAAGATGCACAACCTCTGGATTCAGGGTGGCCCGCGCGCGCGTGTTTTCTTTGCCAAAGAGCCGAAAGCCGCGCCGTCACTAAACAAAATTCCGCTCGTGAAATGGGAACGTGGGTTCGTCTATACCTCATCGACCCACACGCTTTTGCCGCGCGGATTAAACCACACGTATGACACCAGCGGCGGCGAGATGGTGTCAGGCTGCCTGTTGCATGCGAAATTCCTGTCGCCCCTGACCGAAAAGGTCGAGGAAGAACTGGATCGCGGCCAGCATTACGCAGGCTCGCGGGAATATCGCGCCTATGCGCAAACCATCGGCAAGCAACCCGATTTGTGGTGCAAATGGTCGGAAAAATATATCAACTGGCGGCAGCTCGAAATTCTCGGGCTGATGTCAAAGGGCAATTGGGCTTAGGGGACGGCACAAGTGACGGTCGGTTTCATCATGATGTGCCACACGGCGCTGGATCGCGCGGCGCAAGTTGCGCGCTACTGGGCGACCAGTGGGGCCCCCGTGGTGATCCATGTCGATGCCCGCGTCAGCGAACATGACTATTCCGCCTTGGGGCGCAGCCTTGCCGATCTTGAGGATGTCTCGTTTTCGCGCCGCTATAAATGCGAGTGGGGAACGTGGTCTTTGGTGGCCGCGGCGCAAGCCGCATCCGAACAGATGTTGGAACGCCACCGCGAAGTGCGCCATGTGTATCTGGCGTCCGGCTCGTGCCTGCCGCTGCGCCCGCTAAGCGAGTTGACCGACTATCTTGCCGCGCGCCCCTATACCGATTTCATCGAAAGCGTGACCACGACCGAAGTCGGCTGGACCGTCGGCGGAATTGATATGGAGCGCTTTACACTGCGCTTTCCGTTCTCGTGGAAAAAGCAACGGCGCTTGTTTGACCGCTATGTCGAATTGCAGCGTCGCATCAAATTCAAGCGGCGCATCCCCGATGGCATGGTGCCCCATCTTGGCAGCCAATGGTGGTGCCTGACACGCCAGACGCTGAGCGCGATTTTGCAAGATCCCGATCGCGACATGTATGACCGCTATTTCAAGCGCGTCTGGATTCCCGATGAGAGTTATTTCCAAACGCTGACGCGACTTTATGCGACCTCGGTCGAAAGCCGCTCGCTGACGCTGACCAAGTTCGACTTTCAAGGCAAGCCGCATATTTTCTACGACGATCATCTACAGCTTTTGCGCCGCTCGGATTGCTTTGTCGCGCGCAAGATCTGGCCGAAAGCGGATCGGCTGTATTCGACCTTCTTGGCACCCGGAAATGGCAGTTCGGTGATGGCCGAACCCAACCCCGCCAAGATCGACCGGCTGTTCTCAAAATCCATCGAGCGGCGCACCAAGGGGCGGCCCGGCCTCTACATGCAAAGCCGGTTTCCGAAAAAGGACCATGAGAACGGCAAGACCTCCGCGCCCTATTCGATCTTTCACGGGTTTTCTGATCTGTTCGAGAATTTCGATGGATGGCTTGCGAAATATGTCGGCGCGCGGGTGCATGGCCATCTTTTCGCGCCCGAACGCGCAGAATTTTCTGGTGGCGAGGAGATGTTTAACGGCTGCCTGACCGACAGCGCCGTGATGCGCGACTACAATGCGCGCGCTTTCCTGAGCAATGTGATCTGGAATTCACGCGGCGAACGGCAGTGTTTCATGTTCAGCCCGCGCGACAACCAGGACAATAACTGGTTCACCGCAACCGACCCGAACGCGCAAATTTCCGTTATTTCTGGCGCTTGGGCGCTGCCGCTATCGCGAATGAACGAAAACTTCGCCACCATCCGGCGCGAAGCCGCACGGCTGCAAAAGCGCGAACTGGATCATCTGACGATCCTGCGTTCGATGTATGTGAAGGCGCGCGTGCGAATCTGGTCGATCGCAGAGTTCATCGAAAACCCGATGGAGCCGCTGCAAACCATCATCGACGAGATTTCCCCGCGCAGCACCCGCCGCCTGACCGAAGCGCCGCAAATGGTGGACCTCACAGGCTTTGGCCAATTCCTGCAAAACCTCAAAAATCAGGGGATGCAGCCCCTTGTTATGGGAGATTTTCCCTTGGATGAAGGCGCGCGCCAATCCACGACGCGGCGCGGTCGCCCCTATCTGGTGAAGTGAGCCCATGGCAAAATTCGAAACATTCGTCGTCTTTGCCGAAATGCGCACTGGCTCAAACCTGCTGGAGGCCGCACTCAACGCGCTGCCCGGCGTGACATGTCACGGCGAGGCCTTCAATCCCGTGCTGATCGGCTATCCCAATCGCAAGGACCTGCTGGGCGTCACCCAAACTCTGCGCGACAGCGACCCAATGGTACTGTGGAAAGCGATCAAGCAAAGCGATGGGCTGAACGGGTGCCGCTATTTTCACGACCACGATCCGCGGATGCTGTCGACGTTTCTCGAAGACCCGAAATGCGCCAAGATTGTGCTGACCCGCAATCCCATCGAAAGCTATGTCAGCCTCAAGATTGCGCAGGCAACGGGGCAGTGGAAGCTGGGCGATGCCAAGCACCGCAAGCCGGGCAAAGCGCGCTTTGAAGCCGCCGAGTTCGAGACCCATCTTGAGGAGTTTCAGGGCTTTCAGATCACGCTCATGAATGCACTGCAAAAATCGGGACAGACGGCGTTTTATATCGACTATGAAGACGCGCAATCGGTCGAGGTGATTAACGGACTGGCGGATTGGCTGGGGGTTGATGGTCGGCTTGATGCGATGCCAGATAGCCTCAAGGTTCAGAACCCCGAACCACTTGAGGCGAAGGTGTCGAATTTTCCGGGAATGGAGGCCTCGTTGGCGCGGCTCGACCGCTTCAACCTGTCACGCACGCCCAATTTTGAACCCCGTCGTGGCCCCGGCGTGCCCGGCTTCGTCGCCTGCAAAGAGGCAGGGCTGCTATATATGCCGATGCGCCCTGCAATGGATGCGCAAATCCGGACTTGGCTGGGCAAGATCGGCGGGCTGGAAGAGGGGTTTTCACAAAAGACCCTACGTCAGTGGAAGCGGCGCCACACCGGACATCGTAGCTTCAGCGTGCTACGTCATCCGTTGATGCGCGCGCATCTGGCTTTTGCCGCCGTGCTGGAATGGGACAACATGCTTGAGACCCGCGCTGTGCTGCGCAAAAGCTACAAACTGGCAATTCCGGCAGAAGGGCAGACGCTAGAGGCCGATCGCCACGGCGAAGCACTTATTGGGTTCATGGGCTGGCTCAAAGCCAATATCGCCAATCAGACAAGCCTGCCGGTGAACGCGCTGTGGGCAACGCAATCGGCGCTACTTCAAGGCATGGCGCAATTCGCGCTGCCCGATCTTTTGGTGCGCGAAGATCGCATGGCGCTGGATCTGGATTATCTGGCGCAATGTGTCGGTGTCGAAGATGTGCCCGAATTTGACGCCGCAGAGGCAGATGTAGCCGCCCTCAAGCTCGCCGAGTATTGGACGCCTGATCTCGAGGCGGCAGCGCGTGAATGCTATCCGCGCGACTTTATGCAATTCGGCTTTGGCAACTGGAAGCAAGCGGATTGAACGAAGCGCGCCCCATGAGGCGCGCTTTGTTTTCGCATTGGACCACCGATCAGGCGGCTTGACGGCCCTGCGCCTCTGTCAGGACAGCATGCAGCGTCGAAGGGTCAGAATTGGCGCGCAGCTTTTCGCATGTTTCAGCATCCCGCATCGTGCGCGAAACCAAAGCGAGTGCCTTGAGGTGCTCCACGCCCGAATCCTTGGGCGCGAACAACGCAAAGACCAGATCAACTGGCAACCGATCCACCGCGTCGAAATCGAGCGGCTTTTCGAGCCGTAGAAACACGCCGACCACCTCATCCAACGCATCAAGACGCGCATGTGGAAGCGCCACCCCGTGACCGACACCCGTCGGCCCAAGACTTTCACGTTCCTGCAGCGCATCCACAGTCTGCGCGGCATCAAGCCCGTAGCTCGTTAACGCGATATCGCCAAGATCCTGAAAAAGGCGCTTCTTGCTCGTCACATTGGACAGCACCTTAACGGCGCCCGGTTTAAGCAACCTTGATAGATCCATATAACCCGTCTTTTCCGCGCTGTCCTTTTGGGAAGCGCTCATTTGCTATTGCGTGGGTCGATCCAGCCAACATTGCCGTCGTCGCGACGATGCACGACATTGACCCCGCCATGTTTCTCATTTCGGAAGACAAGCAACGGCGCATCGGAAAGTTCCATCTGCATCACCGCCTCACCGACCGACAAAGTGGGCACCTTCGACTCCATCTCTGCCACGATCACCGGCGCGACATTGGCGGCCTCGCCCGTCTCATCCTCTTGCTCTGCGGCGAGCACATACAGCCCTGCGGTTCCGAATTCAACCGGTTCCACCCGATCGCGATGGTGATCCTTGAGCCGGCGCTTATGACGGCGCAGCTGTTTCCCCATTTTCTCGCGGCAGCTATCGAAGGCTGCGTAAATTTCGGTCGCATGCCCCTTGGCCGATGCTGTCAGGCCCGTGGAGAGGTGTACCGTCGATTCGCAAATGAATTCATGTGCGTTCTTTGAGAAGGTGATCGTCGCATCGGTCGGCCGCTGCATATATTTATCAATCGTGTCAGCCAGTTCGGATTTGACATGAGATTGAAGCGCCTCGCCAATATCGATTTGCTTGCCGGTGATTTGGTACCGCATGGATTTTCTCCTTCACGCATTGGGCCACGCCGCCTGACCGTTACACGGACAGGTTGCGAGCCGGTTAAATTCCCTAAGGAAAATGCAAATCATCTCACCACCGCCGAAGCGCTTTGGCCAAGCGCAGCCACTAACCGAGTTGGGCTCGGCGGACGTGCGCAGGAGGTGGGGGCGACAATCACGCATGTAAGTATATTTGGGGACGGAACGGTCGGGGTGTCAACGGTTGACCTGCGTTGAAACTGACCAGTTCGCTCACACGGCTATCAAAGAATGCGGAAATTTTGGCCGAGATAGACCCGGCGTACATTCTCATCCTGCACGACTTCCTCGGTCGTACCTGACATCAGCACCTTACCATCATGCAAAATATAGGCGCGTTCGACAATTTCGAGCGTTTCTCGCACGTTATGATCGGTGATCAACACGCCGATGCCGCGATCTTTCAACTGCGACACCAAGGCGCGGATTTCCGAAACTGCGATCGGATCGACGCCCGCGAAGGGTTCATCCAGCAGTAAATATTTCGGATCAGCCGCCAGACAGCGCGCAATTTCACAGCGCCGTCGCTCTCCCCCCGACAGCGCCATCGCGGGCGCCTGGCGCAAATGCCCGATTGAGAAATCGCCTAGCAGCTCTTCAAGGCGTTCACGCCGACCGTGAGGATCAGGGACAGCAATTTCCAGCACCGCCATAATATTCTGCTCAACCGTAAGCCCCCGGAAAATAGAGGCTTCTTGCGGCAGATAGCCAATGCCCAAACGGGCGCGGCGATACATCGGCAGGCCCGTCATATCGCGCCCGTCAAGAATAACCTGCCCGGCATCAGGGCGAATCAGACCGGCGATATTGTAAAAACACGTCGTCTTGCCCGAGCCATTCGGCCCGAGCAGCGCCACGACCTCACCGCGCGACACGTCCAGCGACACATCGCGAATCACGGGACGACGGCGATAGCTTTTGCGCAATCCGCGCACGTGCAGCCCGCTGGCACCTTCCATCACAGGTGTCGCCCCGCTGCGATTTTCTGTCTGAACATTCATTATTTCGTTCCGGGTTTGAGGATCGTGCGCACGCGTCCGTCCATCTGCCCTGTTCCGGTTCTGAGATCGACGTTCAGCCGATTGCCCGACATCACGTTATCGCCTTGGGTCAACAACACATTCCCGCTGAGCACCAAAGTTCCTGCGGGCACGTCATAGACAGCCTGCTGGGCCTCGGCAGCCTCGGTTTCAGACGCCAGCGTGACGCCGCCTGTTGCAACCAACTGCGAGATTTTCGTGCGGTCGTTTTGAGCGTATTGCACCTCTACCTGCGCCGCCTTGAGGCGCATCGTGCCTTGGCCCACCAACACATTGCCACTGAACACGGCCTTGCCGCTTTGTTGATTGACGTTAAGCTGATCGGCCGTGACCTCTACCGGGGCTTTGGTATCGGCGCGCATACCGCCAAACGTCACCTGTTGGGCCTGCGCGATCGCGGGGATCAGCAGGATCGCACTCAAGCTTAGAACACTCGCAAGGCTTCGCATCACACCCTCATTGCTTTGGCTGATATATCAGCTTCACACCCTTGTTGAAAACCAGATCGTCATCGCCACCCGTTTTGGAGGACGTCATCGTCATTGAGCCCGCCTCAAGCGAGCCAAACGGCGCGCCGCCTTGGATTGGACCGGGCGAGACGATCTTGCTGTAATCGGTCTGCATTTCGATCAAATCAGAGGTCAGATGATAGCCTTGCGAGGTCTGCATCGCGACCGACCCTTGCAAGGTAATCTCACCTGCGGCGGTGTTGAAACGGCCCTGCTTCGCGCTCAGATCGGTGACGAGCCCGTTTTTCGCGGTCAGCTTCGCAATCAACTGCTGTGCCGATGCGCCCCCGCCATTGTCGGGTTCCGGGCGCGCCTGTTCTGCCGTTACCGTCAGCGTCGCACCGTCCCGCGTCACGCTGGAAAACTCGGGCCGGGTCAGCGCAGATTCACGCGCAAGCTTTTCAACATCGACCTGCGCATAGGGAATGGCCGCACTTGGGTCGATTCGCTTGGAAAACAAAAACAACGTCGACAACGGCACAAGCGCACTCAGAGGCAAGACAATCTTGGCCCAGCTCACCAGTTGCGAATAGCTATTATCATAGGCCATCAAGCGATCCCGGCGCGCAGGCAGTCATGAATCTGGATAAAGCCGACGGGGCGCGCATTCTCGACCACAAAGAGACTGGTGATCTTACGCTCGTTCATTTGCGCCACGGCAGCCTCGGCCAGTTGATCCGGGGTGATTGTGCGAGGTGCGGCGGTCATTACCTCGGCCACCGTATGCTCTAGCAGCCCATCCATATGGCGGCGCAAATCGCCATCGGTGATGATGCCGGTCAGATGGCCCCGCGCATCCATCGCACCGATAACGCCAAAGCCCTTTTGGCTCATCACCAGCAGGGCCTCGGACATCGGTGTCGGTTCGGGCACGAGCGGCAGATCGGTATGCATCAGATCCGAAACCTTGGCGAGACGCGCCCCCAGCTTGCCACCGGGGTGGAAGGTGCGGAAATGTTCCGCCGTGAAGTGGCGATGCTCCATCAGCGCCACGGCCAGCGCATCGCCCAGCGCCAGTGTCATTGTCGTCGAAGTTGTCGGCACCACACCCGTGCCGCAAGCTTCTTCGGCTTGCGGCAACACGAGCGCCAAATCGGACTGCTTAAGCAGTGTAGATTCGGGTCGGCTGGCCACCCCGATCATCGGGATAGAAAACCGCCGCGTATGCGCGATCAGATCGGCCAGCTCTGGCGTTTCACCGGAATTGGATAGCACCAGCGCCAGATCGGTCTGCGTGATCATGCCCAAATCGCCGTGGCTTGCCTCGGCGGGATGAACGAAATGCGCGGGCGTCCCAGTTGATGCCAAGGTCGCAGCAATCTTGCGCCCGATATGGCCCGATTTCCCCATGCCCGAAACGATCACGCGCCCCTTTGTGGCCAAGATCATCTCGACCGCACGGGAAAACTCGCCATTTAGGCTGTCGGCCAGTGCTGACATGCCCGCGATTTCGATCGCAATCACCCGGCGCGCGGTGGCGCTGTAATCAGTGGTGGAAGATGTCATTGGGCTCGCCCCATCCTAGCAAATCAAGCTGCGCACGCGCAGGAAGAAAATCGAAACAAGACTGCGCCAAAGTGCGGCGGTCTTCGCGGATCAGGCGGCGCTCCAGCTCATTGCGCAGCTTGTGAAGATACAGCACATCACTCGCCGCGTAATCCTTTTGCGCAGCGCTCAACGAGGCGGCCCCCCAATCCGAACTTTGTTGCTGCTTGGAGATATCAACCCCCACAATCTCTTGCAGCAGCACTTTCAGACCATGCCGATCCGTAAACGTGCGCACCATCTTCGAGGCGATCTTGGTGCAAAACACCGGCTGCGTCACAACGCCAAACGCGTTATACAGAGCGGCCAGATCAAAGCGCGCGAAATGAAACAGCTTTTCCGTGTTGGGATCGCTCAGCATCGCACACAGGCGCGGCGCCTCGGTCTGCCCCTTGGCGATCTTGACCAAGTGGGCATCGCCATCGCCGGAGGAAAGCTGCACCAGACACAGCCGATCGCGACGCGGATCAAGCCCCATCGTTTCGGTATCAATCGCCACGACCGGCCCCAGATCAAGCCCGTCTGGCAGGTCGTTTTCATGCATATGGATCGCCACGGCGTGTCCTTTTGGGTCGTTCTGACAGGCATATAAGCGCTTTGAGGCCCCCTTGCCAACGCGCGAGATGATCTGCGTTGGCGCACCCTTTGCTTAAGGGGCCAGACTGCGGCGGAAATGCAAAAGCCCGCCATGACTTTCATGCACGGCGGGCCTTGAAAATCTGGTTCTCTCGAACGCGCTCTAGATGCGGAACATCGGCTGCAACAAGCGCGGAACAATGCCCTTGAACTTTAGCGGCGCGTCGGTCGCGGCGAGACAGATGCAAGCCTCTCCTATGCCGGCAGTCGGTGTGTGATCTAAATCATCCTCGGCCACTTCAACATCGCCAACGCCAAATTCACCCGTCTCGTCGTGAAACGACCCTTGCAACACCAAAGTCAGCTCCAAGCCGCCATGCGTGTGATCGGGCACAGCCATTCCCGGCGGAATATACAGCAACCGCGCCGAGCCCTGTTTGTCCTCACTCAGGATGGCCTGACGAATACCGCCACCCAAAGACCGCCAACGCGGCTGATCCGAGCCCATCTCGGCAACCAGCGCGCCGGGGTAAATACCCTTGCGACGGGGCGCAGGAGGTTCGGGCGCAACGTCTTCATCAAGCCCGTCAAACACTCGAGCACGCAGATCTTCAGACGTATCCACGACCTCAAGCCCCTCCAGAACGACTCCACCTGCGGTCTCTTCTGCCTCAAGCCGCGCGCGGCACTCATCGCATTGACTGACATGCGTCGCCACAACGAGCGAAAACGCATGGCCAAGACTTCCGGCAGCATAGGATCGGATCAACCACTCCGGCAGATGATGGGTAATCTGTTTCATTCGTCCCTCAGATCTTTCAATTCGTGCCGTAACTTCTCCAGTGCTAGCCGAATTCGTGACTTAATAGTTCCCAAAGCAAGGCCAGTGGCCTCACGTATTTCCACCTGTGTCAGCTCGCCGACGTAGGCACGCTCAATAATATCGCGCTGCGATTGTGGCAGAGTTGCAAGGGCTTCGCGCAGTTGCTCAGCTTCTTGCTCCAAGCTCACCATCGCATCTGCATCATGCGCCTCTCGGCTTTCTGCCTCGACAATCATCTCATCGGGAACGGGGCGCGGACGACGGCGGATCACATCAATCTGGCGATTCCGCGCAATCCGGTAAATCCACGCCGAGGCCCGCGCGCGACCCTCATCATACAGATGCGCCTTGCGCCAGATCGTCAGCATCACGTCTTGCACCACATCCTCAGCAGCAGCGCCGGACATACCAGAGCGAATCAACATTCCTTTGAGACGCGGAGTAAAGTGGTCATACAAACGACCAAAAGCTGCCTTGTCGCGCGCGTCGCGCACGGCCACCAACCAATCGGTTTGCTCGCACCCCTGGCTTATTTGTTCGCTTGACGCACTGCGGTCGTTCATACTCTTCCCAGCATAGCCCGGCCTCAAGCCTTGCGGCAGGGGCATTTTCGTCTCGGCGCCTATGGTCAGGGTTTCAATCATGACCAGACTACGCGCCGTTTTAGCACCCGGATCACTCGGCGTCGAAAAAAACTTGTGATCCAAATGCTAGCACCAGCCGTTATGGGTTCAAGTGATTGGGAGTAAAGATATGTCCTTCAACGCACCGCATCCGAGAGCGCAGCGCATTGCTATCATCGGGTCGGGCATTTCCGGGCTGGCTGCGGCTTGGCAACTTGCACCGCATAACCGCGTAACGATCTATGAGGCGGAAAGCCGTTTGGGCGGCCATTCCCGCACTATTCTTGCCGGACGCAATGGCGATCAGCCCGTCGATACGGGTTTTATCGTGTTCAACTACGCGAATTACCCACATCTGACGCGGATGTTTGCCGATCTCGACGTGCCAGTCGAGAGATCGGACATGAGCTTTGGGGTCAGCATTGATCAGGGCCGTATCGAATATGCCCTGCGCGACCTGCGCGGATTGGTAGCGCAAAAGCGCAACTTCGCGCGGCCAGGGTTTTACCGCATGCTTGCGGATATTGCGAAGTTCAATGCTCGCGCAGTCGAAATGGCGCAAAATGATGACATCACCATCGACGCCTTGATGGACGCGCTGAACATGGGTGACTGGTTTCGCCGCTACTATCTGCTGCCGATCTGTGGCGCGATCTGGTCCACACCCGCCATGGAAATCGGAGCCTTCCCGGCCCGCAGCCTGATGCGCTTCTTTGAAAACCACGCGCTTTTATCTGCCACAGGGCAGCATCAATGGTGGACCGTATCGGGTGGTTCAGTTGAATACGTTAAACGGCTCGAGGCCGCGCTACGCATGCGGGGCGTCGAATTCCGTGTCGGCACGCCGGTAACATCTGTACAGCGCAGCGCTCAAAGCGTCACTATTTCTGCCAAAAATGCGCTTCCTGATACCTTTGATCAGGTGATCATCGCGACCCATTCCGATCAAGCCCTGCGCCTGCTGGCCAAGCCAACTGCGCTGGAAACGGCCGCGCTGGGTGCGATCCGTTACCAGCCAAACGATGTTTATCTGCATCGCGACGAACGGCAAATGCCGCGACGGCGCGCCTGTTGGTCGAGCTGGATCTATCAGGCCTCGCAGAACCAGAACGAGACGCGTTTGGGCGTGACCTATTGGATGAACAAGTTGCAAAACATCCCTCAGCACGACCCGCTTTTCGTCACGCTCAACCCCGAAGCCGAGATCGCGCAAGAATCGATCTACGATCACGAGGTGTTCTGGCATCCGGTCTTTGATCGCGCGGCTTTGCAGGCCCAAAGCGATATTGCGGCGCTTCAGGGTCAAAATCGAACATGGTATGCTGGCGCGTGGCTGCGGCATGGTTTTCACGAAGACGGGTTTGCCTCGGCGGTGCGTGTGGCACGGGCAATCAACCAACACACACAAGCCCAACCCATTCCTGATTTGGTGTCCGCATGAACGTCGAGTTTTGCCCCGGAACGACCGGTCACGCGCGGCGCGGAGCAATTTCCCACGGGTTTCGATACCATGTGGATTATGTGCTGATTGATCCCGAATCCAAAGGGCCTTGGCCGCGTCTGTTTTCGCGCAAAGGTCGCAATCTGGCCGTGCTGCGGGATCGCGACTATGGCGGGGTGCGTGGTCAGGGCGAAGGTGCAAAATGGGCGCGATGCAAGTTAGCCGAGGCAGGTGCGCCTGCGCCGTGTTCGCTGCGTCTTCTGACGCAGCCGCGCATCTTCGGATCTGGCTTCAATCCGGTGAACTTCTGGCTGTCTTTCGACGCGGAAGCCAACCTGCGCGCGGTGATTGCCGAGGTCAACAACACCTTTGGCGACCGCCATTCCTACCTTTGCGCAACTGCAAATTTCGACCCTATTACGGCGCAAACGAAGATCGAAAGCCGCAAAATCTTTCACGTCTCCCCGTTTCAGGACATCGCGGGCGATTACCGGTTTCGCTTTGATATCACGGACTCGAAAATCGCGATCCGCATCGCGCATGAGAACGGCGAAGAGGGCGTGATTGCCACACTCGTGACCATCCGTCAGCCGCTGCGCTCTCGCGATCTAATCGCGATGGCAATCCGCCGCCCGCTTACGCCGATCCGCACGATTGCGCTGATCTACTGGCAAGCGCTGCGCCTGAAGCTCAAAGGGGCCGAGTATCGCCCGCACCCCGCCCCCCCGCATAAGGAGATTTCGTGATGATGCCCTTTGTAACCAACCGGATTCGTCGCGAGTTTCTTGAGACTTGCGAGAAGATTGAACAGGGCACGCTCTCCCTGCGCTTGCCTGATGGCGAAGTCCGTCATTTCGGGCGCGGCGCCCCGCATGCCGAGATGATCATTCGTGACTGGCAAGCCGTCGTGATGATGGCCGCGCGCGGTGATGTCGGCTTGGGCGAGGCCTATGTGGCGGGCATGTGGGACACACCTTCAATCGAAGGTCTGCTGACGCTGGCCCTAAAAAACCTCTCTATTGCGAACAGTTACGCCTATGCTGGTTTCTGGTCGAACCTGCGTTTCAAAATAATCGACCGCCTGATGCGTGCGAATTCCCTACGTGGGTCGTCGCGCAACATCCGCGCGCATTACGATGTTGGAAACGAGTTCTACCAGATCTGGCTGGATGAGGGGATGAGCTATTCTTCCGCCTTGTTTGCACCGGGTGATAATGATTTGCACCGGGCGCAGAACCGCAAGCTGGACCGTATTCTTGACTCCTTGGGGGATGGCGAGCGGGTGCTGGAAATTGGCTGTGGCTGGGGTCATTTCGCAGAACGCGCGGCCGAGCAGGGGCGTAACGTGACCGGAATCACGATCTCACCCAGCCAAAAAGGCTATGCCGATGCGCGCCTTGATGGCCGTGCTGATATCCGTCTGCAAGACTACCGCCATACGCCCGGAAAATTCGATCATATCGTATCAATCGAGATGATCGAAGCGGTTGGTGAACGCTATTGGCCGACCTATTTCTCAACCCTCAAAGATCGCCTATCCGAAGGCGGATCAGCTGTGCTTCAGGCCATAACAGTGTCTGATTCTTACTTTCCAACCTATCGCAAGACGTCGGATTTCATCCGCCAATACACATTTCCGGGCGGCATGTTGCTGTCAGACGGCGTAATCCGCGATCAGGCAGCGCGTGCGGGGTTGATGGTGAAGGAAAGCTTCGGGTTCGGCCAAGATTACGCCGAGACCTGCCGTCAATGGGCCGCGCGTTTGAAAGAACGTGCAGAACGGGCTGCGCAAATGGGCTATGGCCCAGATTTCCTACGCGGCTGGCTCTATTATCTTGAAGCCTGCGCGGCCGCCTTTGCCGTTGACCACACCGATGTGGTGCAGGTGCAACTTGTCCATGCAAAGGGGTGAGCAATGATCAAGCTTTTCTTGGCGATAGCCGTTCTCATTCTGGCAGCACTGCTGATCCGGCAGGTGTTTTTCAGCTTCCCGGCGCAGCGCCTGTCTGACTATGCGAGCGATAGTCCGAGTTTCGATATTCGTCAGGCCTTTGACGGGCCAGTTGAGGCGCATGGCATGATCTACGGCCCTACCGGGCGCGTGACATCGCGGTTTCGCGCAATGATGATTGGCAGTTTCACCAATGAAGGCGGCGTGATCAACGAGGAATTTGATTACGCCTCGGGGCGCACGCAAAGCCGCGCCTGGAATATCCAGTTTGCCGAGGACGGCACAATTAGTTCGACTGCCGACGATATCGAGGGCGTGGCGACTATGAACCAGCGGGGCAATGCGTTGGAGATGCATTACAAGCTGCGGCTGCCCGAGGATGCGGGCGGGCATGTTCTGGATGTGACCGACTGGATCTATCAGATGCCCGATGGCACGCTGCTCAACCGCTCACAGATGCGTAAATTCGGAATCAAAGTGGCCGAGCTGTTCGCGGTGATGCGCCGGGTGCCCGACAGTCAACCCGCCGAGTGACTACTCGAAACACGCGGCGCGGCCATCATTCTTGATTGTCGCCGCGCCGTCGATAATCGAGCGCGCCCGACGCTGCACAAAAGCCGAAGGTTTGGCCGCAGAACGCCCTTTGGGATCGGGTAGAACCGCTGCGATCAAGGCCGCTTGACGGGCGGTCAGCTTGTCGGGCGAAGTGCGGAAATAGCGAAACGCAGCAGCATCTACACCAAAGGCGCCCTCGTCGAATTCCGCGACATTGAGATAGACCTCTAGGATGCGCCGCTTGGACCAGAGCGCCTCGACCGCCGGAGTCAGCGCCGCCTCCATCGCCTTGCGAATCCAGCTACGCCCCTGCCAGAGGAAGACGTTTTTCACGACCTGCTGGCTAATCGTCGAGGCGCCACGATTGGCACCATCGTCAATCGCCTCGCGGATCGCATGCATGTCAAACCCCCAGTGATTGCAGAAATTCGCATCCTCTGCGGCAACAACCGAGCGCGCCATGACGGGGGCTATATCCTCCATCGCGACCCATTGCTGATCGACCGCGCCAAGGCGGTGACGTTCAGTCCACATGTAATAATCGGTTGGCGGATTGACGAATTTATAGACCACGATCAGCGCAAGATAGATCGCGACCACCACCAATGCGGCACGCCCCAGCCATTTCAGCACGAGCCGGAATGGCGCGGTCATGCCTGCCATCAGACCCGAAGTTGCGCTGCCCCGGCGGGTCTTCTTCTTCGATTTTGTCGTTTTCGCCATGGGCGTATAAGTCACGCTCACGCAGGGGTGGTCAAGCCGCCAAAAGCGAAACTTCCGCGCCGCGCGCAACCTGTCGCGCGGTTACCATGCTCTCGATTGCGTCGCTGCGATGCGCCGCCCATGCATCCCGAATTTCGCCGTTAATCGCGCGATCTTCGTCCAAAATCATCTCACCGGGGAACAGGCTTTCGCACGCTGCACCCTCGGCGCTCAGGACGTGATGGGCGTCGAGCAACAGGTGCACATAGCGCAATCTCGGCATCGGCGTGATGCGAATGGTGCGAGCGTTCACCAGATGCTTTGCGGCCACAAAGACCTCGGATATGCCGCAAGCCAGTTCTGCGCGCCAACCCTCAATCAACATGCGGTGCTGTTGCGACACGAGAAGGGGGCGCGAATTACCAATTGCACCAGTTTCAAATCGTACGGGTGCGAATTTACCCATTCCTTCTACAAGACGCCCGCCAGCCCATAAAATCGGCTGCGCCCCGTTGTCACGGGTCAAAACCATGTCACCTGCGCGCAACCACTCGACGGGAGTTGATCCGTTCGGCGTGTCGATCAAGCTGCCTGCTACAAAGCATTCGGGTCCGAGTTCGCCCACTGGAGCCTGTGTACTCGTCGTGACATAGGTCGATCTGACAAAGGTCGCATTATGCAGGATCGTGCCATCGGTCGGCGTAAAAACCGCCTCTCCACCGCTCAGATAAAAGGTGTCTCCGGTGACCGTGAATTCACGCCCGTTCTCATTTTGAAACGTAATCGTATCGCCGCGCCAGACGTCTGTTACACGATACCCATCAATCCGATCCCGGCCGCCCGATGAGATCCAACCATCGTTATTGCGGTCATAAATCTCCAATGTCTGAGGCGTCAAAGCGGTACCTGCATCCGGCGGATTTCCGGGATCGATCGTATAGAATTGGTCGTAATACGTCGCCATCTCGGTGCCTGCTGCTTAAGTTTATTATTCTTTATTGGTTCCCAAAAGCCCAAAGATTATGGCAGAATTGAGGCACGCCCAACCCGGAAGCGGCTTATCCGATCACGGTTTCGCGCCTGTGTCCTAATGGACCGATCCGCCAACGATATTCGTCCCAGAGCCCGCCGCGCCCTCGGTCAGCTCTTTGCCAGCAAGGGTTGTAGCACCACCGGCGGCCAGCGTCGCAGCAAGGCGATCACGGAAATCGGGATGCAGATCTGCGCGTATAACATTGGCGTCGGTGTGCC
>JAFGWK010000293.1 GCA_016937195.1 Paracoccaceae bacterium
AAAAAAACAAAATGGCGATCCCTGAAGGACTCGAACCCTCAACCTGCTGATTAGAAGTCAGCTGCTCTATCCAGTTGAGCTAAGGGACCGCAGAGTGCCTAGATGCGACAGATTGCGCGGGCGTGCAAGTTTAGATCGCGCGGGTAAGGTAGACGGAGTTTGGATCGTCGCGATAGCTGCCAAAGGGCGGACATGCCTGAAAGCCTGCGCGTAGATATAAAATACGGGCGGCTTCGAACGAGGGTTGCGTGCCCGTTTCAAGGCTGAGGCGGGTGAGCCCGTCACTGCGGGCCTGTGCGATCAGATGGTCAAGCATTTGCCGTGCAAGCCCACGCCCGCGCAGCTCGGCCAGAACATGCATCGACTTGATTTCGCCGTGTTCGGGGGTGAGGCATTTATAGGCCCCCATGCCGATCACCGCCGCGTCCTCACGCATCACGAAGAACGCTATCTCGGGAGCGGCGAGCGCATCGGGGGGCATCATATGAATCGATTCAGGCGGCGTATCGGCATGCATCGCGGCGTGATGGCGCGCGTGCAGTTCGGTCAAATCCGGGTGCAAAGGCGACTCGCGGGTGATCGTGATCATAAAAGCTCTCCCGTTCTTCAAGGAACTTAGGCGACCTGTCCTGCAGCCCAACCCGAGGCCCACGCCCATTGGAAATTATACCCGCCAAGCCAGCCCGTAACATCCACCACTTCACCGACGAAATACAGCCCCGGAACGCTGCGCGCTTGTAGGGTTTTTGCATCCAGATCTGTGGTGTCAACGCCGCCCAGAGTGACCTCGGCCGTACGATAACCCTCTGAGCCCACGGGGCGCACCTGCCAGCGATGCACCCGCTCGGCGATCTTGGCCAGCGCGGTGTTGGGCTGATCGGCCAGCCGCCCCGTCAGCCCGGTGTCGGCCACGACATACTGCGCCAACTTATCGGGCATGTGGCGCGCAAGGGCATTGTGCAGGGCCTGTTTGCCCGCGCTGACGCGCTGCCCGGCCAGATCAGCGGCGATATCGCGCCCCGGCATCAAGTCGACCTCGATCGTGTCGCCCTCGCGCCAATAGCTGGAGATCTGCAAGATCGCAGGCCCAGACAGCCCGCGGTGGGTGAACAAAAGCGCCTCGTCAAAGCCGATTTTGCCATGCCCGACGCGGGCCTCCAGCGCGATACCCGAAAGCGGCGCGGAACGCGCCAGATCCTGCTCGGCAAATGTCAGCGGCACGAGGGCAGGGCGGGTCTCGATCAGGCCCAGCCCGAAATCGCGCGCGATCTGATAACCGATGCCAGTCGCGCCCATCTTGGGAATCGATTTGCCGCCTGTCGCGACGATCACCGAGTGCGCAAGGATTGGCCCCGCAGAGGTTGCGACGCTGAACCCATGGGGGGTGCGGCTCACCCCCTCGATACTCACTTGCAACCTGAGCTCGCCCCCCGCTGCACGCAGATCGCGCAGCAGAAGATCGACCACCTGAGTCGCTTTGCCATCGCAAAACAACTGTCCCAGATGTTTTTCGTGCCACGCGATCCCCGCGGCGTCGATCCGGGCGATAAAATCGTCGGGCGTGTAGCGCGACAGCGCCGACAGCGCAAAGCGCGGATTGGCCGACAAGAAGCGCTGCATTGCATTCTGCCGGGTCAACGCGCGGTTGGTGAAATTGCATCGCCCGCCGCCCGAGATGCGAATTTTCTCACCCGGAGCGCGCGCATGATCGAGTACGATAACGCGGCGTCCACGCCGTCCGGCCTCGATCGCTGCCATAAGACCTGCGGCCCCGGCGCCCAATATCACGACATCTGTGCTTTCCATCCCCGCCCCATGCCCGAGCGCGTGATCGCACGCAATCAAAATTTGTCCGATTTTCCTCTTGCAGCGCCGCGCCTCCTTAGCTAGAAACCGCGCCAAGTTGGGATGTAGCCAAGTGGTAAGGCAACTGTTTTTGGTACAGTGTACCGTAGGTTCGAATCCTACCATCCCAGCCAACTTCCTTTAGAACAGCCCGACCCTTTTCTGATATTGCGATCTTGGGCTCGCTGATCGGGGCGATGCCCCAGTTTCTGCCCCAAACCGCGAGCAAGTTGGGTATCGGGTTTTCTGGATTGTCGGGATGAGTGTCACCGGCGGCCAAAGAAGCCCCTAAGTTGACCCCCATTCGCACCCCCGCGCGTCCTGTTGGCGCTCTGCACGCGAGTCGTCCTTCAGACCCGGGTTGGTACACAGTCGCCTATTGCCGGAATGCCCGGCGTCTTCATGGCGCACCACGTCTATGGTGTTCTCTGGCAAGGTTGCGGCACGTGGACATGATCAGAAGTTTGGGCGATTAGCGCGATATCTCGTCGGGGGCCGCTGAGGGTAACGCGCACCTGCCGCTCATATGACTGGGACCGACAAATCTATACTGGCGAACAGACTTACTCCCTGAACAGCTATGACGCATGTTGCGCCGCGCTGGGTTTCGATAGGTTAGGGTCCATTGCCGCACTGGGGGTCTGCGGCGAAATCTGCAATGCCCGCAAGGCGTTTAAGATAACGGCTACGTCGATCACTTCTTGCAAAAGCGCTCCTTGGACGGGTGTCAGGTATCCAAAGGCCGCAGCGATCATCCCCAGAACGGACAGGCCGATCCCGACAACGACGCTTTCAACGGCAATCTGGCGTGCCGCCCGCGCGATCTCGATCCCCGCTCCAAGGCGATCTATGTGATCGACGAGCAACACAACATCGGCAGCTTCGGCAGAGGCGGCAGCGCCACGCGCGCCCATCGCCACCCCGACATCTGCGGCGGCAAGGGCAGGCGCGTCGTTCACGCCATCGCCGACCATCATCACCGGACCATCTTTGCGCTCTGTCAGAACCAACAGGACCTTTTGATCCGGTGTCAGTCCGGCCTTCAACGCATCAAGACCAAGACCCTGCGTCACATGTGCAGCCACTTCAGCCCGGTCGCCAGTTGCCAGCACGAGGCGGGCAATCCCTTGACGCCGCAGTTCGGAAAACATTTCGCGCGTTCCCTCGCGCAAAGCATCGGCCATGACAATATGCCCGGCCATTTGACCATCCACCGCCACCGCAACCAGTAATGACCCCGCCGCAAGCGCGGGATGATCAAGTGAGGCGCTGACATGCCGGGAGACAAAGTCATTGCCGCCCACGACCACCTTTTGGCCCTCAACGGTTCCAATGACGCCCTCACCGGGAATCTCGATCACGTCTGAGGGCAAAGGTAACAGCAATGCTTTTTGTCGCGCCGCTTCGACAATGGCCTGTGCGACGGGGTGCTTTGAGGCTTGATCCAGCGCCGCTGCAAGACGCAGAATGTCTTCGTCGCCACTGCCAACATAGCTGTCGACGGCGACAATCGTTGGACGACCATCAGTCAGCGTGCCTGTCTTATCGAGGATCAGTGTTCGTATGCGCGCCATGGCCTCAAGTGGGCCTGCACCTTTGATCAAAACACCAAAATGCGCTGCACGCGACAGGCCGGCGGTCAGTGCGACGGGCACGGCAAGGATCAACGGACAGGGTGTCGCCACAACCAGCACTGCGACGGCCCGGATCGGATCTTGCGTAAACCACCACGCGGCAAGGGCAATCACCACTGTCACCACCAAAAAGCCAAGTGACCACTGATCCGCCAACCGCGCCATCGGAGCCTTGGAGCGCTGCGCCTCTTCGACCAGCCGGACGATCCCGGCATAGGTACTGTCCTTGGCCGGGCGCTTTGCCATCAGATCAAACGGTGCGCCTGCATTGGTCGATCCACTCAGAGCGTTGCTACCACGCGACAGATGCACAGGAAGCGATTCACCGGTCAGTGCAGAGGTATCAAGAAAGGCTGTATCAGAGGCGATCACGCCATCGACGGGCACCACATCGCCTTGCCGGATCAAAATCAGATCCCCCGGAGAAATCTCGTCAAGCGGCGTTTCTTTTAGACCGCCATCGCCATAACGCGTCGCCATGCGCGGAACGCGTGACAACAGGTCAAGCATTTCGCGCCGGGCGCGGCCATCGGCCATGCTTTCCAGAAAGGTTCCGCCGGAATACATCACGGCCACAACCGCCGCCGCCATCGTTTCGCCAAACACAAGTGCCGCCGTCATCGACAGCGCCGCAACGATATCAAGCCCGACATCGCCCTGTCGCAAGCTCCGCAAGATCTCAACCAGAAGAGCCCCAAGAACCGGGAGAACACCAGCAAACCAGACAATATTTGCAATGCTGGCGTGTCCCGTGAGGTATAGTGCGAGCCCCGTTAAAAGGCTGATCAACGCCACCAACAAAAGACCCGTCTCCAGCCGATTAGCGCGCGCAAATACCATGAAGTCTAAAGCCTCCCCAATGGGACATTCAGTGCCGGTGTGTCAAAAAACAAGCGTCCAACTTCCACGCTATGAACGCCATCTCCATCATCGCGCAACAGAAATAAGGCGTCGAGTCCATGTTGGCGCGCAAGCGTCGCTCCGTGGTCCGCGCCAAGCACCATAAGGGCACTCGCCCAAGCATCGGCCTGCGCACATGTCTGTGCGACAACGGTGACAGAGGCGGGCGGTGCCATAAGTGGAGCCCCCCGTCGCGGGTCCATCGTGTGGGACAAACGCTGGCCTTGAACCTCAACCCAATGGCGGTAATCGCCCGATGTGGCAACGGCAGCATCCTCAAGCGCCAGAATGGAATGGGGGGTGCGGCGCATCGGATCGGGGGCCTCGACGGCGATGGCCCAAGGGTGGCCATCTGGCCTTAGACCAAGCGCGCGCATCTCGCCGTCGATGCCAACTAGCGCTGCGGTGATCTCAAAGCCACGCAACGTCTCGGCCAACCGATCAACGCCGTAGCCCTTCGCAATTCCGTTCAGATCCAATGTGATTGGCGCGGTCTTGCGAATGCGTCCCCCTTCGACGTCAAGCTCAAGTCGCTTGTGGGCACCTTCACGCGCAGATGTAATTGCGGTGCGAATGCGCTCAGGAGAGGCGGCATCAGGACCAAAACCCCACGCTGTCACGACGTCTCCCATGCCAATATCGAACGTCCCGTCCGAGGCTTGCCCGATCTCAAGCCCGAGACGCAGAACCTTGAACAGATGCGATGGTATCATCTGCCAATGTGCCACCGGCGCGGCGTTCAAACGCATCAGATCGCTATCTGGATTCCAGGTCGACATCTGCGCGTCGACCTCGGCCACAGCAGCCTGAAGGGCGGCGCGAATAGGGGCTGGGTCAATGTTTGGCGCGGCGTAAAACTGCGCTGACCAACGCGTGCCCATGGTGGGGCCGTTCAGCGCATGGCGGGTCACATCAGTAGACATCTTCGACATACCGTCCCTCTGCCTTCAATGCGATTGGGGTCAGACCAACGGGTGCCAAAATGTCGGCCAGTGCATCGGCGACCCCATTGGCCATATCGCGCCCACCGCAGACCATGACGCGCGCGCCATCGCGGATCAGCCGGGCGACCTCGACCCGCTCGGCGCGCAAGGCATCTTGAACATAGCGCGGACGCTCACAGCGCGAGACCGCTTTGACAAGTTGAGAAAGGCGACCTGCGCTCTGCCAATCGTGTATCTCTGCATCGTAAAGAAAATCGCTCTCGGGGTCGCGCATTCCGAAAAAGAGATGGATTGGACGCCGCCGCGTATTGTTACGAATGAACCCCGCCAGCGGGCCGACGCCGGTGCCTGCGCCGATCAGGATAAGCGGTGCAGTGCTTTTGTCGGGGTGAAATACGCTATTGCGGCGGATAAATCCCCGAACTGTGTCGCCCGGTGCAAGCGCCATCAATTGACCGGAACAAAGCCCGCCTGGGTGTTTTTTGACGACAATTTCAAGGAAACCGTCGCGCGTGCCAGAGGCCAGTGAATAGAGCCGAGGAATGGCCGAACCCTCGGGAAGGATACCAACAAGATCGCCCGCTTGAAACCGATCAAATCCGCGCGCCGTCAAACGATGCCAAAATGAGATTTTGGGCAGGGCAAAGCGCAAAATTGCCGTTGGCACCTGCACCTCGGCGCCGTAGTCGCGCCGCGAGATCAACGTCAAACCGTGCGACGCGGGCAGGATTGGGTGATGGAGCAACTCCAGATTAAGCCCTATCGCTGCGCCAAGGACGCGGCCCCAGCGTGCGAACTCTTGTGGAGATTGGCGGTCCAAAGTGTAAAATGGCACAAGCTCTTGCCATCCCTTTGCGGCGGCCGTGCTCGCCACGGCTTTTGCATAGCCGCAAAAATGCGCAAAGCTGCGATCCCCAAACCCAAGAACGGCAAGGGGAACGTCGGGCAGCGCATCCAGTGCCTTGAGACGACCCAAAAAACCCTTAGCCGAACAGGGTGCATCACCATCGCCATAGGTCGCGGCGAGGATGATGATGCGTTTGACGCGACGATAGCGTGTTGGATCAAAGGCAGACATAGCCGTTATATGGACGCTTTGCCCGGCCTGCGTCAGTGCCGTGTGCAGGGTCGCGGCAAAACCCCACGTGGTGCCACTTTCGCTCCCGACCAGCAGGATCGTGTCTGCCCGGGTTGCCGGGGCGTTGGCGCGGATGCGCGGTCT
>JAFGWK010000294.1 GCA_016937195.1 Paracoccaceae bacterium
GACACGCGGCTCATCAGATCTTCGCCAAAGCGGATCTGCGGATTCATTCGCCCGGCACTCGCCAAGACGCGACCGTCATCCAGCGCCACCAGATGCCCCGCAATCGTGGTTGAACCCAGATCAATCGCGACCCCGTAAAGCGGGGTTTCGCGCAGGCCCGGATAAAGCGCCGTAAGGCGCGGCCCGTCGCCTTGGTCATGCACGGCAACGGTGACCTTCCAGCCACCTTTGCGCAGGACAGGTTGGAGTTTGCTTAGCATCGCGAGATCTGCGCGCAGCCCCGCAATTCCCCACTGGCTTTCGAGCGCATGGGCGAGTCGCTGAAAATCGCCCTCGGGGGCGTGCATGTCCGGCTCGGCCACTTCGATGAAACAGGCGCGGGTGGCCGGGTCCATTTCCATCACGCGCTCGGACGCCGCCTTGCGCACCACCTGCTTGTGCACCTGACTTTCGGGAGGCACGTCGATCACGACATCGCCCATGATTGCGGCCTGACAGCCCAAGCGCCGCCCTGGTTTCAACCCACGCACCCGGTCATAGCGTTCCTCGACCGAATTGATCGGGCTCAGGGCATCTGCGTCCACATGCAGCCCGTGCTTGGGAAAATCACCGTAACCGGGCGTGCATTGGCACTTGGAACAAATCCCGCGCCCACCGCACACCGAATCCAGATCGACCCCCAGCTTGCGCGCTGCTGCCAAAACCGGCGTACCGCGCGCTACGCGGCCCCGCTTGCCTGAGGGGGTAAAGATCACCTGCACATCGTCGCTCATGTCACGCTCCTGCCCGTTTGCCTCGTTCTAAGGTGTGTGCGCGTCCGAGCAAAGCCCGCAACCGACGCGGCGGCCCTAGAAATCGTCATCATCTTTATGAGGGCGCCTTAGGGCGTATAGATATAGAGGCCCAATTCCTGCGCCGCGCGCAAACTCAGCGTCGGGCTATCCAGACCGCGCGGAGCTTGATAGGCAGCAATCGCGCGCCCTGTCGCCGGATCAAGTTTGCCATCGGCGCGCCCATGATACAGATCGCGCGCGGCCAAGGCGCGCTGCACCATCGCCACGAACCCCGGCGTCAGGTCAGACGAGCACATGGCGCGGAAATAGCGCGGCTTGCCGGCCGCGATCATACGTTGCGCGCTCATCTCGCGATAGATTGCGGGCTGGGTGATGACGCCGGTTTTCGGATCGCGCTGCTCGGGTACGACCTGCACCTGATCGGTCACGGTTTCGACCTGCGCGGGGGTGTTGATCTGGGCATAACAATTCTTGGCATCGGGTGCCGGGGCCTTGGAGGAAATTTCTGACAGCAGACTTTTGGGCGGCGGGCGTTTGGGCGCGCCAGGCGCACTTTGCTGACAGCTTGCCAGCGCCAGTGCCGCCATCAGGAGACCTGCTTTTATCCCATGACTATGTCTGTGATGCACCAATAAGATCTCCGTCAACTTGCGCGAGACACTACAAGACTTGGCGCGCGCGGCAATCCCCCGCGAACCTGCGCCATCCAGCGCACGCGTTTCTCCGCCTCTGGTCAATCTGGGCAAAGCACCTTAAATCGAAGGACGCCCGAGCGTATTTCGGGTAGAGCAATCAATGACAAAGAGGCCTGCGAACATGGCAAAGATCACCTATATCGAACATTCCGGTGCCCGTCACGAGATCGAGGTAAAGCCCGGCATGACCGTTATGGAAGGCGCGCGTGACAATGGCGTGCCCGGCATTGATGCAGATTGCGGCGGTGCCTGTGCCTGCTCAACCTGCCATGTTTATGTCGATCAGGATTGGGTCGACAAGCTGCCCGCCAAGGATTCGATGGAAGAGGATATGCTGGATTTCGCCTGGAACCCCGATCCGGTGAAATCGCGTCTGACTTGCCAGATCAAGGTCACCGAGGCGCTTGACGGGTTGGTGGTGAATATCCCCGAAAAGCAGATATGATGCATGTGACACGAGGCCGCCTTCGGGCGGTCTTTGTTTTTGGGGAGTGGGGGAAGAGATCTATGGCGATCGCGGTGGTGTCGCATATCGGGCGTGAGGCCCACTGAAGACAGGCTGGCCGCTTCAGGTCGGGCAGGAATGCCTGCCATCTCGCGACGATACGACGTAAAAAATCTTGCAGATCGCGCCGGGCTTTGACTTGTATGTGCGAATGCTGAGGGCTTCATAATACGCCACCCCTGATGCGTTGCTGGTGCCGATAATTGCGTCGATACCTTTGAGGCCAGCCTCTTTCGCGGCCTTTAATGAGGCGGCGAATAGCGCCCCTTCCACTCCTTTTCCCGCAGCATCTGGAGCCACGTAGGTGCCGATAATCCCGAAGCCGATGGGAAGGTCATACGAATTGCTTTCACTGGCAATCTTAAGAGACTGAAATCCCAAAACGTGTCCTGCAGCATTGGATGCAATCGAACGCTGCACCCGATCAGGGGGCTAAATGTCGTTCGAAATCACATGGTCGGGGATGTGCGGGCGGGGGCTATGCTATCACGCCAAAATCGGGCGCAGGATATTGCTCATGCTCACCGCATCGCGACGGATCGCCTCTCTGATCCGGATCATTTGGTGTCCCTACCTGAGTAGGGTCGCGCGTAGCGACACGGCTTGTCCCCTTTGTCCGCCACCGCCCCCTCATTTCAACTGGCTGTCCTTCGATCCGCGTCGGTTGATCCCGCCACGGCCACGATTTTTCGCATCGCGTTCGCTGGCGCAATCCACGCAAAGCTTGACGCCGGGAATAGCGGCGCGGCGGGCCTCGGGGATGGGGTCGTCACATTCGGCGCAATGGGTCAGGCTGTCGCCCACGGGGCCACGGCGCGCCTTGAGACGCTGTAATTCATCGTTGATTGAGGCTTCAATCTGTTCGCTTACCGCGCCGTCTTTTGCCCAGCCGCCTGCCATAGTGAACCTCCATTGCCCTTCATACCCTAGGGCGCAAGATGGGACGCGTCAAAACCGGTAGGGAAACAGCATGGTTTCGGCTAGGCTTTCCCGATGACCGAGCGCCACGCTGCCACACTTTTCACCGACCCGCAGGTCGCGCGGGCCTTTGCGGCTTTTCCTGTCGAACTGCGCGCCGGGTTGCTTGATTTGCGCGCTTTGATCTTTGCAGTGGCCGCGCGCTTGCCCGAAGTCGGGCGGATCGAAGAGACGCTGAAATGGGGCCAGCCCGCCTATCTGACGCCCGAGACAAAAGCGGGCTCGACACTGCGCTTGGGCGTGCCGAAAACTGGCGGATTCGCGATTTACGCGCATTGCCAAAGCCGGATCATCCCGACATTTCGCGACCGGTTTCCACAAGAGTTCACCTATGAGGGCAATCGCGCGGTGCATTTTGCGCCCGGCGCGGCCCTGCCCGAAGACAAGCTCTCGTTCTTGATCGCGCATGCGCTGCGCTATCACCTGAGCCAGCCGCGCCGATCCTGACATGCGCCGCTTTTCAGCGCTGCGCCGTCGCATTCCCCTCAGCCAAGGGGGCGCGAAACCTCGATTGTGCCTGCAATCCCCGCGCGCTAAGGCTTGGCGCAGAGTTCGAAAGGATGCCAGCATGACCGCCGCCTATGTTCTGACCGTAGCCTGCCCCTCGACCCGCGGAATCGTTGCGGGCATTGCCAATGTGCTGACCGATCAGGGTTGTAACATCACCGACTCGCATCAATATGACGACCCCAAGACCGGGCAGTTCTTTATGCGCGTCAGTTTCGTGTCGGAACAGGGCGTCGAGGCCGAAGCGATCCGTGCCGCCTTCACGCCGCTGGCTGAAAGTTTCGCCATGGATTGGGCGGTGCGCGATGCGAGCCACAAGATGAAAGTTATCTTGATGGTGTCGAATTTCGGCCATTGCCTGAATGATCTGCTGTATCGCTGGCGCATCGGCGCGCTGCCGATCGAGATCGTGGGCGTGGTGTCCAACCACCTGACCTATCAGAAGGTGGTGGTTAATCACGACATCCCCTTTCATCACATCAAGGTCACCAAAGAGAACAAACCCGAGGCCGAGGCGCGTCTGCTTTCGGTGGTTGAGGATTCCGGGGCCGAACTGGTGGTGCTGGCGCGCTATATGCAGATCCTCTCGGATGCGTTGTGTCAGAAAATGTCGGGGAGGATTATCAACATCCACCACTCGTTCCTGCCCAGCTTCAAGGGCGCGAACCCCTATAAACAGGCCTATGAGCGGGGCGTGAAGCTGATCGGGGCGACGGCGCATTACGTCACCGCCGATCTTGATGAAGGCCCGATCATCGAGCAAGACACCGTGCGCATCACCCATGCGCAAAGCCCCGAGGATTACGTCAGCCTTGGCCGCGACGTCGAGGCACAAGTGCTATCGCGCGCCATCCACGCCCATATCCACCACCGCGTTTTCATCAATGATAGCAAAACGGTGGTGTTCCCGGCATCGCCGGGGTCGTATGCGAGCGAGCGGATGGGGTGAGCGGGCTGGCGTTTCGCGAGGTTGCGGGGGGGGAGCGGGATAAAGTGAGCTTTCGCGCCCGACCAGTCAACGACCGCTCCCAGCCCTTTCTGTTCGCTGATTTTGGATTGGCATCGGATCGCGGGTGCCATACACGCGAAACGGCGGCAAGTGCGGGCATCGGGCTGTCTTGGCTTCATGATCACTTTACGCTCGGGGCACAACTGGGTCTTCCGCTGGTTCACGGAAATCGGCTTGTGAGTGGTGACCCACTGTTTCAGGTCCGGCTGGATGTAAAGGCGTGGTGAGGGGAGGAAAACAGAGACAGATAATACTTCGCGATACTACCGAAACCGTACCTACGGAAAGCTGTGTAAGATCGCATTTTTCAGGTGCAGCGGCCAAGGGCAAGGCGCATCGCGGCGCCAAGCTCCGCATCGCTTGCCTGTGCTGAAATTCGCACGTTATCGGCCTCGGTCAGTTTGCCCGAATCCCACGCCTCGAGCTTAGCATGGTTATTCGGCTCAATTTCAATCTCAGCCTTCTCCGTGTCGAGTTCAACATGACAAAGGCGCATCTCGGCAAACATCTTGCGCTTGGATTTGTAGCCACAGTGCACCATCGATTTTGCCACCCAGTCTTGATAATATGCTAGACGGCTGTCAATTTTGAACTCGGGAGCAATTTCTACGAATTTAGGCCGTGTCATCCCGTCCGGTGCAGGGTTTGGGGCCACAACCCGGCTGACAGAGAGTGAGTCGCGCAAGGCTTCGCCGAGCTCGGCATCGCCAGTCACAATCTCAAGGATATGTTCGTTTCCCTTCGGATCGCCAAAACTGCCGCTACGGAGACCAGACCGAGTCTTGATAAAATAGTAATCTTGATTTTGCATGATTCTGGCCCAACGCCGCGTCTGTGTGATTTCGCGCATGGTCAGTCCTTCACAACGTAAATTTTTACGGTGACGCCCTTAGAAGCACCATAGTTAACTGCATTTTCAACCGCAGTCCATTGCGCCTCGGTGGCCCCGGCCCGAACGCCAACGATCACCTCTCTCGCAGTGATCTGGGCGGCATTAAGCGTTTCGTCAAGCAATGCGTAACTTTGGAAAGAAAGTGTTTTGTCAACATACCCCTTCAGCGTGCCATATATAGTGTTCGGCTTGCTGCAATAGCCTTCGCAGGTCACATCAAGCGTTTTCGCACTAGTAGCCAGACCGGTATCGGGGTTGAAAAAATGTCTTGAAACCGGGCGGCAGCGTTTCGTCGAATGGCAGCTATGACGGGTCGCGCCGCCGAATCTTGACCTACTGATGAAAGGCAGCTGTGGGCCGACCGCTCCTTATTCCTTATCGCGCGGCCTCTCGCCCTGGACCTTGCAAAGGGCGCTTTCTGCGCATCGCGGCCATTCGTTCATTGCGCAGCATAGGTTACATTGGGCTCAAACCTGCCACTCGCTACGCTGAAACCGACCATCGGCCAAAGACGAACTCTGCCATTGCACCCGTCCATCCTATACTAAAAAAGGCGCCCCGCAGGGCGCCTTTTCGCATCGCTCGGATGTCAGATCATTCCATCGGCAGCGCCACGAAACGGGGTTCGCCGCCGCGCCGGATCAGGAGCAGGATGGATTTGCGA
>JAFGWK010000045.1 GCA_016937195.1 Paracoccaceae bacterium
CGGACAGTGAGGGATTCGAACCCTCGAGACGGTTCCCCGCCTACACACTTTCCAGGCGTGCGCCTTCGACCACTCGGCCAACTGTCCGTGACGCGCGGTTTAGCCGCAAAACCGGACGTGATGCAAGAGGGGTTTGAGAAGAAGCTGCACAGAGTCTACGAAAGTTCTTGCAAGGCGCGAAATGAGTTTATTTCGCGTGCGGGGGCGGTTGCGTGTGGGGGCTGTGCGGCCTAGCATGAGGTTTAGCCCTCTTTCACGCCCGCGTGGGTGGATCAAGGACGCGATGAAGATGAAAGACAGCCCCGGTCAAGGCCTCTCGGCTTTGCACGACGATCAGCGCCGTGAGCCGCGCCAGCTTACGAATGTGCTGTTGGGCATCATTGCGTTTGCGCTGGTGCTATTTTTGTTGGTGCAGGCGCGCTTTATTCTGATCTCGTTGGCGATTGCGATCATCCTGTTTTCGTTAACATCCGAGGCGATCAATGGGGTCGGGCGGCTGCGCATCGGGCCGTTGCGTATCCCACCGCGGGTGGCCTCGCTGATTGCGCTGGCGCTGATTGCGGGGGGCTTGCTGACGCTGACGGCGGTGTTGATCAGTCAGGTCAATACGGTCATTACGATCATCCTGAACTACGCTGGCCCTGCGCAGCGCGCGATTGCCGAGTTGTTTGGCTGGATGGGCCCCGATGTCGAGCAATCGGTGCTGGAATCGATGCAGCGCATTCAGGTGGCAGGATATTTGACGACGATGGCGGGGCAGGCGTCAAACCTGCTTTCTGCGACGATCCTGATCATCTTGTTTGTGGGGTTCCTATTTGCCGAGCGAATCTGGTTTGACGCCAAGCTGATCAGCCTGATCGGCGATGAAGAAGGCGCCGCACGGATCACGAAAACTGTGGGCACGATCATGCGACGGGTGAACCATTACCTGCTGGTCAAGGCGGCGGTCAGCGGGGTTACAGCGATTGCGGTTTACGGGGTGTTTACCTTTGGTGGACTGGAATTGGCGGCGCCCGTAGCGATCATCACATTTGCGCTGAATTTTATTCCCTCAATCGGGTCGATCATCGCCACGATCATTGCCGCACTCGCGGCCTATGTCTTGACGCAAAATCCCTATCAGGCAGCCAGTGTGTTTGCGATTATCGGCGTGTTGCAATTCATCATCGGCAACGTGATTGACCCGATGCTGATGGGCCATGCGCTGCGGCTGTCGAGTTTTGGGATCATTATCTCGCTGGCCTTCTGGGGCGCTGTCTGGGGCTTGCCAGGGATGTTTCTGGCGGTGCCAATCATGGTCGCGCTGATGATTATCTGCGCGCAAAGCCCGACTTTGCGACCGCTCGCCGTGCTGCTGTCGCGCGAAGGGCTGCCTGACTCCGAGCATTGAGATTTAGCGCTCAAGCGGTGGGCGTTGAGGTTCTCGCGAAGACGACAGCGGCTTGGATTTGCGCCGTCGCATCCCATCTGCATCGCCGCGCTTGAGGCGCAGGAAATAGAGCGCCGAGAGAGGCCCCATCATCCCGGCTGCCAGATAGGCGATGGTGAAGGCGTGCAAGGGCAGGGCGATAGAGCCATCGGTGGTCCCGGCAGCGCCGGCACTGAATTCCAGCACAACCCCGGCAAACGCGATGCCCAGCGCCAGCGAAATTTGCCGTGTCATTGCCGAAAATGCCGTACCCGTGCTGATTTCGGATGCGTCAAGATCGGCATAGGCGATCGCATTGACGGCGGTGAACACCACCGCCTGCGCCGCGCCCCCGATCAGCAATAGCGGGATCAGTTGCCAATCGGTAATGCTGGCGACAGTGGCAAAGCCAAAGATCGTCACCCCCCGGATCAATGCGGCCAGCACCATCACCGGTTTGAACCCATAGCGATCGAGCAGTCGGGGCGCTACCGCGCGCATCGACACCGCCCCCACTGCGTTCAGCCCGCTCAGCGCGCCCGACACCATGATCGTTGTGCCAAGCCCGAGCTGGAAGAACAGCGGCAGCAGCAGCGAGATCGCGCCGTTAGAGAGGCGAAAGATCAGCCCGCCAATCGTACCGATATCAAAGGTGCGGTGGCGAAAAAGGCGCAGATCAAGTAGCGCATCGGTTCTCCCCGAGGCGCGCAGCGCATAGGCGATCAGCAAAGCCGCGCCGAGCACCGCCAGCCCCGTTGCCACCTGCCAGGGCAAAATATGTTCCCCCAGTGCGGATAGGCCCGTCATCGCCGCGACCAGCCCTGTAGCGGACAGAATAAACCCCGTCAGATCAAAAGGTTTCGCTGTGGCTGGGCCATCCTTGGGCATTACTTTCAAGGTTAACGCAATCGCGGCAGCGGCCAGTGGCAGGTTGATCAGAAAGATCGCGCGCCAGCCGAGGTAGGTCGTGACCGCAGCCCCGACGAACGGCCCAATCGCAGGGCCGATCAGCGCGGGCAGGGTGACGTAAACCATCGCACGGGTGATCTCGGAGCGTTCGGTGTGACGCAGCACGATGATGCGCCCCACCGGCGACATCAGCGCCGCGCCAAGGCCCTGAACGGCGCGTGCGGCGACCAGACCGGGCAGGCTGGTTTGCAACGCACAGACCAGCGAAGCGACGGCGAAAACGCCAAGCGCGGCTAGGAAAACCCGTTTCGCGCCATATCGGTCCGCGATCCAGCCCGACACCGGCACAAAAGCCGCCAGCGCGATCAGATAGGTCGCCATCGCCATTTTCAGCGATAGAACCGGCACACCCAATTCGCGCGCGATCACCGGGATTGCGGTGGCCAAAACGGTGGCGTCCACCATTTCCATCAAGAGCGAGAGCGCCACCGTCAAAGGCAGGATATTATCGCGAAGGGTCTTTAGCATTTCCGGGGACACTCAAATTGTAAAACACGCGCTAAGGCAGTTAGCGCGTGTTTGCTTCACGTCATCCCATCGGCCCAACAATCAACATCATTGGAAGCAATCCCGCCAGACCGATCGCGATCAGATAGGCCGCCACGATATAGCTTAGGAGGCGTGGAAAGATCAGGATGAGCACCCCGGAAAACAGTGCCATGATCGGCGCAAGCATCACCATTGAACCAGAATATACCATTTAAACCTCCTTCGCGATGTCGGGCGGATTCGCGCTTAGTTCATGTACCAGCCATGGCTGACCACAAGGCTTTGCCCCGTTAGCGCATTGGTGGGGAAGGCCGCGAATACATAGGCCACTTCGGCCACGTCCTCGACCGTCGTGAATTCGGTATCGACCGTGCCGCCCAGCATGATGTCATTGACGACCTCTTCTTCGGAAATGCCCAGATCCTTGGCCTGTTCGGGGATCTGTTTTTCCACCAGCGGGGTTTTCACGAAACCGGGGCAGATCACATTCGCGCGCACACCATATTTGCCGCCCTCTTTGGAAATGACACGCGCCAGCCCCAGCAGCCCGTGCTTTGCGGTGACGTAAGCTGATTTCAGCGGTGAGGCCTCTTTTGAATGGACCGAGCCCATGAAAATGATCGACCCAGACCCCTTTTTCTTCATGTGAGGGATCACGGCCTTGGAGGTTAAGAACCCGCCATCAAGGTGAATTGCGAGCAGTTTTTTCCAATCTTTGAAAGGAAAATCCTCAATCGGATGAACAATCTGAATGCCGGCGTTTGACACCAGAACATCAACCCCGCCCCATTTTTCAACCACCGCGTTGACCCCCGCGTTGACCGCGTCTTCATCGGTGACATCCATCTTGACGCCCATCGCGGTGCCGGGGCCTTGTTTGTTCAACATCTCGGCTGTCTCTTGTGCCTTACTCAGATCGAGATCGGCAATCGCGACCTTGGCACCGCCCGCCACATAGCGCTCGGCAATCGCCTTGCCGATGCCCGAGGCCGAGCCGGTGATGATGCAAATTTTGTCTTTCAGATCGAGGGACATAAGATAACTCCTTACGTTACATGTAAAATTTTGACTTAGGCTAGGTAGTCATGCACGACCGTGCCCAGCCCCAGTGTCAGATCGGTCAGGATGTGGTTGGCCGAGACCACCTCGCGCACCGGTAGATCGGCAACGGGGGCGAGGGCGTGTTCAAACAGCTCAAGCCGGGCAGGGGCAGACCATGCGCCTTTCACGGTCACGTCTTGCGAACGGTAGCGCACCAATTCGCAAATACGCGGTGTGCAATCGACATGCGGGATGATTTTGAGCAGGAAGGCCGGTGCCTCGACGGCGGCCTTAGCCTGCGCCAGATCCATCGCCGTGTATTTGAACCCCATCGTGGCCGTGGCAATGCGCACCGGGCCAATATCGAGCGTTCCCAGCAGCGTGTCTTTTTCAATGCTCAGACGTGGTGCGCCCAGTTTCTTGGGAAACCCCCAAATTTCGCGCCCGCCTGCTATCGGGGCTTCATCGTCGAGATACATTGCATGGCTGTAGCCGCCCTCGACCCCGTTGAACGTGACCGGAATGACCTGCCCGCTTTCGGTATAATCGCCAAAGCCGGTTGAATTGGGCATGCGGATGAACTCAAATTTCACCAAGCCTTCGGGATTGGGTACAAGGGGTTCGGGGACCACTTTGGCCAGCAACTCGGGGTCGGTGCGATAGGTGATGGTAAAAAATTCGCGGTTGATAAAGCGATAGGGGCCGGGCGGAAACGCCGGGCTGGTGAGGGGCATTGCGAAAGCGGTTTTGACAACATCTTCTTGTTTCATGGGAAGGCTCCAAACGGCGGTTATAGTAGGCTCAAATCAAAGGCTTTCATGCCGTCGCCGGGGGCCAGAAGCGTTTCCCAATCGGCATTGGCATGGCTGCGCTGAACATCGCGGCTTCCGGCCTGCCAATGCTCCAGCATCGAAGGGCGCGAGAATTCATAGTCCTTTGAGCCGTTTTCATAGGCGAAATGGCGATAAATCAGGTGAATGACCGTCACGTCCGAATTTGCGGCCGCGTCCATCAGCAGTCTCAGGTCAGGATCACTGCGCATTTCGGGAGGGAGTCTTTCCGCCAGTCGGCGCGCAAGTTCAGAAACGCGCGACAAGTCCTTCATGCGGTCGGTCGCAGCGCGGGTACGCGATGAAAACCGGATGTCCTTTTCGCGCGTCTCAATGCCTGCAAGGGTGGCGGGGGCCTCACCGGACGCCGGAAACAGATCGACTTGATAGATCAGAAGCGGCGGGCAGTTGCCCTGCGCGCAGCTCAGTTGCAAACCGTCCTCAAGCACGTATTGCAGCGGCGCGTTTGACACCAAACCTCCATCCCAATAAAGCGCCCCGTCAATTTCGACCGGCGGAAAGCCCGGCGGCAGCGCGCCCGATGCCATCACATGATCGGGCGTGATCACGGTATCTTCGCTGTCGAAATAAGTCAGGTTGCCGGTTTCAATATTGACCGCCCCAAGGCTGACGCGCACCGGCCCGTTATTGAGCAGGTCAAAATCCACCAACCGCTCTAGCGTCTCGCGCAGCGGGGCGGTGTCGTAATAGCTGACCTTTGTCGGATCCGTGAATTTGGTGATCCAAGCATTGGGAAAGCGGGGGCGGAAGAACCCCGGCACGCCGAACATCATCGCTTCCAGCGATGAGCCACTGTTCCAAGGGCCGCGCGCGATGCCCGTTGGCACGAAGGGCAAGCTGGCGGTGGCCATGCTGGTTTTTTTCCAAAACTCCCGCAGGGCCGCGACGCGTTTGCCCGGCGGGTTTCCCGCGATCAAGGCGCAATTGATCGCACCGATTGAGATCCCGGCAACCCAGTCTGGGCTTAGCCCAGACTCGGCCAGCGCCTCGAATGCGCCCGCTTGGTAGGCGCCCAGCGCGCCACCCCCTTGCAGCACCAGTACCTTATGACGGTCTTTTGCCTGCTCGGGGATAGAGATCGGAATATGGGCCGCGTGGCGGCGTGTTTGGCCAAGCACCTCGCGATTCTTGGATTTGCGCCGGTTTGCGGTGGGACTGCTTTGTACCATGAGATGGCTCCTCGCACGGGGGTTCACTGGTGTGCGTTATGGATAGAACCTTGCTCGGGCTGGCGCAGTTCCTGCGCGACACGGGCTTGTGTGCGGCCATGAGCAGACGTGAAAAAGCCCGCCCTTTTTGCGGGGCGGGCAGGTGGGAGAGAAACACGGATCAGGGCGAACCTGCCCCCGCAGACCGGAGAGAGAATAATGCGAGGGCAGCTCGTTACGGGGCGTCGCACTTGGCATGGGAGAGAGCATCTCAAGCGTGACGCACCCGTATGGGGTAATGCGCGACAGCCAAGGCAATCGCGCTGAAGCTCGGCTTAGGTCTTGCCCGGCATAAGGGATTCAATGCTCCATTCCGATACTGGCACCCCCCAGCTTGGAACACGGCCCTTGTTGCGAAAGAAAATCTCTTTGTAGGCAATCTTTTGCATATAGGGCATTTTCCCCATGCGTAGCTCTTGCGTGTCGCCGCCAAACCACGAATTGGCGTGGATATAGAACCCCTTGCCGCCACCCATGTCGCCGATACAGATGACCTCGGGGCGCCATTCCTTATTGGCCTCGGCTTCGCTTAGGCGGCCCAGATCGCCCGCGATCTGACGCCCGACCACGTCACATTCCTGATGCCCGATCGCGCCCAGTTTCGGCACCGTGAGCGCGGCCGCATCGCCGCAGGAAAAGACCTCGGGGTGATCGGGGTTGCGCATCCGCATGTCTGTAATGATGAAGCCGACCTCATCGCTGACAGACAGCCCCTTGAGGAAATCATGCGGCTTCCAGTTGGGTAGAAGCACCTTCAACTCGGCGGGTAGGCTGCGCCCGTCGGTGAACTCGATGGTGTCGGCGGTGATGCGTTTGATCCCCTCGACCTTGTTGAGGTAGTTAAATCCCATCGACCCCGCCGCTTCCAGCAGCGCGCCAACTACCTTTTCGCCCGCATCCTCGGCGATCAATTCGGCAGGGGTGAAGATGGTGATGTCCTTGGGGCCACCTTTGTTATTCTCACCCAGCCAATGTGCCAGTGATAGCGAGACCTCGACGGGCGGGCCCTCGCAAGCTGCCAAGGCGGTTGGCAGCCAGTCGGGGCGGCCCTTGTGGCCTTGCACGAACCGATCCGAGCCCACGACAATCGGCCCGCCCTTATAGTCGTTCTTGAGGTAATCCATCAGCCGATTGGCCTGAAACGCGTCTGAGATCGCGTGGCCATGTTCGGCAAAGCCCTCGATATCGTCATAGGCCAGACGCGCACCCAGTGCGATTACGACATAATCGTAGCTCATCGTGTATTGCGGCGCGCCGGGGCGTTCGTTGGGAATGAGCGAGACCGTCTTGGCGTCGATATCAAGGCCCGTAATTTCGGCCTGCGTAAAGCGCACATCATCCTTGGCCAGCGCATCGACCAGATCCATGTGCATTGTCACGGCCGGGTCACGCCCCTCGAATGCCTCAAGCGGAATGTTGGGGATGAAATCAAGATAGGCTTTGCGGTCGATCAACGTGATATCACAGGCATCGCCTGCGTAATCTCGGATCTTTTGCGCCGCGCCCAGACCTGCGAAATTGCCCCCTAAGACAACAACTTGCGGTTTATTTTTGCGGGTATTCATACGACTACTCTCCTTCACTCAACGCAATGTCTTTTCATGGATCAAACTGATGCGCGGATGCGACGGTTCCGATATTTCAGCGCCTTCCCGTCAACGTGACAAC
>JAFGWK010000295.1 GCA_016937195.1 Paracoccaceae bacterium
TCAGCGGCCCAAACAGAAACAGCCCGATCGACATCCCCAGAAAGGCGATGCCGCGCACGTCTGCTCCATGACGTGACCGCGCGAGCGCAAAGGCGCGTGCGCCCAGCAGCACAGCAATCCCGCCCATGACGAGGCCGGGCCAAAGCGGCATTCTCAGCATCATAAGTGTTTGCGAGGCGCGGCTGGGATCAAGCGGCGCGCTCAGCCCAAGCTTATGACCCAGATCGAGGATCAGGATACGCGCAGAAGGGTTCACTGTGCTCCAGATCGATTTGCCCGAGGCCAGATCAAGCTGGTCAAGGAAGGCGCGGTGCAAGGGCCAGCCCATCAGCAAGATCGAGGCCCCTGCCAGCACTGCTGAGACCACGCTAAACGCGATCAACGCATGTTTGCGCTGCGTCGCATTTTCGCGCGGGAGCAGGAAATAGATGGCGACAAACACCAAGGGCGTCAGCTTTATCGCGCTTGCAACCGCGATTGCCGTTCCCGACAAGACAGGGCGCTCCACCATCGTCGCTGCACCCAAAAGGGTCAGAAAAGCCACGATGATCGAGGGTTGGTTGAGGCTGAGGGCCACCATCGTAGGCGTGGCAATCGCCAATGTGGCGATGCTCCACAATCGAAATACGAGGGGCGACATCGTGACGGGGCGCGCGATCTGCTCGGCCAGCAAGACACAGCCTGCAAGGAGCAAGACATTTAGTCCCAGAAACCCTTGCTGAAAGGCATGCGGCGATAGCGCCTCTGCCAGCGGTGCCACCAATCCAGCCCAAAGCGGTGGATAGATATAGGGAAAGACGGAATTACTCTGATCGAGGCCGAGCGCATCGCGCAGCGGAAGCCATTCAGGCGGGGTTCCTCCGAAGAAATCCGGCGGGGCCGCATAGATCAAGTCCAGCTGTCCCTGCGCGGCGTAATGGCCTGCAAATATCAACGCCGCGAGATCGCCGCCCCAGCCGGCTCTATATTTTTCGAAGGCCCAGAGCGCCCAAAGCGCCAGCAAGATAAGGCTGATCACGTGCGTCTTCATCGAAAGGCTGGCGCGGTGATTGGGCAATGACATAGGGCGCGACATCTTGGATTTTAAGGTTCAAATAGCGTTTGATCTGAAGTGATCTGTTGCATCTTTGCAAGGTAACTTGTCGCCATTAGGGCGACTGTTTCGCTTTCTGTCCAGTCTGAACGCGCGGCACGGCCCCCAACAGGATGCACCTACCGTTGTAGAGTGGCGCATAGCTTGACTTTTGCGTCCTCAGGCTGTGTATCGGCGCTCTAACGCCAAACACGACCCGGGAGTCATTGATGAACGCCTTTCGCAGCCAGACCTGTGCCGATCTGAGTGCCGCTAACGCCGGCCAGACCGTGCGCCTTGCCGGGTGGGTTCACCGGGTGCGCGACCATGGGGGCGTGTTGTTTATCGACCTGCGCGACCATTACGGCATGACGCAGGTGCTATGCGATGGCGACTCGCCTGCCTTCAAAGCGCTGGAAAAAGTGCGCTCGGAATGGGTGATCCGCATCGACGGCACGGTCAAGTTGCGCGATGCTGGCCTGATCAACACCAAAATCCCGACCGGCGAGATCGAGGTTTACGTGCGCGATATCGAGGTTCTGGGTGAATCCGAGGAACTTCCCCTGCCCGTCTTTGGTGAGCAGGACTATCCCGAAGAAACCCGTCTGGCCTATCGTTTTCTCGATCTACGTCGCGAGAACCTGCATGACAGCATGATCTTGCGGTCCAACGTGGTGCGCTCGATGCGTCAGCGGATGTGGGATCAGGGGTTCAACGAATTCCAGACGCCGATCATCACCGCCAGCTCGCCCGAAGGGGCGCGCGATTTCCTCGTGCCCTCGCGTCTGCATCCGGGCAAGTTCTACGCGCTGCCCCAAGCGCCCCAGCAGTTCAAACAGCTGATCATGGTGGCGGGGTTCGATAAATACTTCCAGATCGCGCCCTGTTTCCGCGATGAAGACCCGCGTGCCGACCGCTCGCCCACCGATTTCTACCAGCTCGATGTCGAGATGAGCTTTGTCGAGCAGGAAGATGTTTTCAACGTCGTCCAGCCCGTGATCCAAGGCGTGTTCGAAGAGTTCGACACCGAACGTAAGGTCGATCCGAACTGGCCCCGCATTCCTTATGCGGAATCGCTCTTGAAATATGGCTCTGATAAGCCCGATCTGCGCAACCCGATCGAGATGCAGATCGTGTCCGAGCATTTCGCAGGTTCGGGTTTTGCGATCTTTGCCAAGCTGCTGGAACAAGACGGTACGCAAATTCGCGCCATTCCCGCCCCGACGGGTGGGTCGCGCAAATTCTGCGACCGGATGAACAAGTTTGCACAAGAACAGGGCCTGCCGGGCATGGGCTATATCTTCTGGCGCAAGGCCGAGGATGGGTCGCTTGAAGGCGCTGGCCCCTTGGCCAAAAACATCGGCCCCGAGCGTACCGAGGCGATCCGCCAGCAACTGGGTCTGGGCGAGGGCGATGCGGCGTTTTTCTTGGGCGGCAACCCATCCAGCTTCGAAGGCGTCGCGGGACGTGCGCGCAACGTGATCGGCGAAGAACTCGGGCTGACCGATAAATCGGTGCATAAATTTGCGTGGATCGTCGATTTCCCGATGTATGAGGCCGATGCCGAGGGCAAGATCGATTTCAGCCACAACCCGTTCTCGATGCCCCAAGGTGGGATCGAGGCGCTTGAGGGCAATCCGCTCGACGTGCTGGGCTATCAGTATGACTTGGCCTGCAACGGTTATGAAATCCTGTCGGGCGCGATCCGCAACCACAAACTGGAAACGATGTATAAAGCGTTCGCGATCGCGGGCTACCCGGCTTCCGAAGTCGAAAAACGCTTTGGTGGTATGGTTAAGGCGTTCAAATACGGCGCGCCGCCCCACGGCGGGTGTGCGGCGGGCATCGACCGGATTGTGATGATCCTCGCCGACACCGCCAATATCCGCGAAGTCATTATGTTCCCGATGAACCAGCGTGCCGAAGACCTGATGATGGGCGCGCCGAGCGAGCCGATGAACGAACAGTTGCGCGAATTGCGCCTGCGGGTCTTGCCAAAAGAGGACTGATCCGCGCGTTCCCCGAACAAGAAAGGCCTTGCTCCAACACGAGCGGGGCCCTTTTTATTTGCTTTCATTTGGCCGAAAATACTTTGGGGGGCTGGCACGGCCAGCGGGGGCAGCGCCCCCTCAAGGCCTTTCAGTTGCGATCCGATTCAATCTTCAAGCTGCTCCTCGCGCTTCTTATCCACGATCTCACGCTCTTTCTTTTTGCGGGCGTGGAATTTCTCGCCATAGCCTTCGATTTCGGATGCGTCGATCACGTCTTTGGCGCGGGTGAAGATCTCGTCCTCTTCCTCGTCCATGTGGTGATTATAATCATGCTGCAATTTGTGGAACTTGTTGAGCCAGCCCGGTGAAGCCATGTCCATCTCGCTCAGCTCATCAAGCAAGTCATCCAACTGGGCATGCTCTTCGACCGAGTGGCGAGCTGAATCCTGCCCCCAGGTTTTGCTCATCAGTTTGGAATAGAATGTTTCTTCTTCGGCTGCGGCATGGGATTTGATGTCGTAGTAAAACGCCTCCCACGCTTTTTTGCGATCCTCGCTCGCGCCTTCGGTTTTTGCAATTTTCGCCATCAGGTCACGGTGATGATCGTGGTCGGCTTTGATTGCATCATAGATCGAGGTCATCAGCTTGCCTCCGTCATTCGATATCAGTTCGATTGACGAGGCAACGCGATGATGCGGGCAGTGGTTCCTAGAAACCAGCGCGGCAGATTATCCACAGATCATGAGAACACTGCGTTTAAGGCGGTCGCTGTGATCGAGGCTGCTAACGCCAGAACGCCAAGCGAGAATGCTGTCCAATGCGCGGCTTGCACGACGCGTTGGTTTTCAATCAATTTGATCATCCGTTTGCTCATTGTCGCTTTCCCTTGGCAGTGGGTCTGACGCCCTTTCTTGCGCTCAACTAAGGCAGAAATGGGAAAGCGGTGGTGCGATTGCGTGGCAATGCATTCACATCTCGCGGGGTGGCAAGGCGATCAGAATACATCCCCTGAGGCAAGCCGCGCCGCTACCAGCCCGCTAACATGAGAAAAATCGTCATGCGAGGGCCCACCGATGCGCGCTAGACGCGCCGCCGCATCGCCAAGCGCCCGGTCATGGGCCGACAGGGCTACACCTGCCAGAAAATGCGCCGCATAAGGCATGACCTGACTTTTGCGGCCCTCACGTAGTACCTCGGAAATATGTTGCAGATCGTCGCGCAGCGCGAGTGGGTCTGGCGCGACGACGCTATCGTTCAGCGCGCGCAACCCTTTCGGGCGCTCATCCGCCGGCAACGCACTCAAGATCGCCTGTTGAAACTGCGCGAGGCTTTCGACCGGCTTGTCTAAGAACCCATCGGCTCCCGCGGCCATCGCATTCGCGCGCAAAGCACTGTCGCCGGAAATGCCCAGAATGATCGGGGCTGTTGGCACCATTTGGCGAATCTCTGTGATCAGATCACTGCCAGATCCATCGGGCAGCCCCATATCGACGATCACCACGCTGGGGCGATAACACTGCAAATGGCGATGCGCCGAGGCCAGACAATCGGCGCGCCGAATGCGTGCGCCAGATCGCAAACACAAAAGCCGCACCGCCTCTGATGCAAAGCGGCTGTCTTCGACGAGCAAAACAGTCAACCCCATCAAAGGGCGCTCTGGTGTTGCGCTGCGTGGAACAATGAGTGTCGTAAGATCGTCTGCCATTTTATCCCCCAAACAGATTCGTCGGTTCCCTTACAGTAAGCGGGTAAACTGCCTGACACTGGGTTAACGATGACGCGCCAAGCTTGCACACAGGCGCGTGCGCCTTTACCCCTAAGGCCGATCCGCTTGCCAGGGAGGCCCAAATGATCGGACGTTTGAACCATGTTGCCATCGCCGTGCCCGATCTCGAGGTTGCCTCGGCGCAATATCGTGACACGTTGGGGGCGCAGGTCGGGGCGCCTCAGGATGAACCCGATCATGGCGTGACGGTGGTCTTTATCGAGTTGCCCAATACCAAAATCGAGCTGCTCTATCCGCTGGGAGAGAATTCTCCGATCCAGGGATTTCTTGACAAGAATCCCGCCGGAGGCATCCACCACATCTGTTACGAGGTTGAGGATATTCTGGCCGCGCGCGACAAGCTACGCGCGCAGGGCGCACGCGTTCTGGGCACCGGCGAGCCGAAAATCGGCGCGCATGGCAAACCGGTGCTGTTTTTGCACCCCAAGGATTTCAACGGCTGCCTCGTTGAACTGGAGCAGGTCTGATGAACCTTACAGGTGGCATAATCCTATTCGCCGTGCTCTGGTTTTTGGTGTTTTTCGTCGTTTTGCCGCTCCGCCTAAAGACGCAGGGCGATGTGGATCAGATCGTGCCGGGAACGCAGGCGGGCGCTCCTCACGAGGCACATCTCGGGGCCAAGGTGAAAATCACCACGGCGGTCACGGTGGTATTGTGGGCGATACTGGCGACGGTGCTGTTATCGGGCATGATTACGCTTGAGGATATCGACTTTTTCAATCGCTTACGCCGTTAGGGGCGGATGGAGAAACGGTTGAAAACATCATCCCCGCCGCCCGGTGACCGCATGAAACAAATGCGTAAACCCGGCAGCGCCCAGCACTGGCACGAATAGGTTCAGGATCGGGATCGACAGCGGTATCGCCATCAGCGCCCCCGCCATCCAAACTGTCATTTTGTGGCGCTGATAGAGCGCGCGCGCGGCGTCGCGTTCCATCCGGCGCTGCGCGGCCATCTGGAAATATTCACGCCCAAGTAGATAACCGTTGAGCGCGAAAAACAAAAACGGCGCGAGCGGGATTACGAACGGATAGATCACCAGCGCGATCAGGTTGGCCCCCACGATCACCCCGAAAAAGCGCAGCGTGTCACCAAAGCTTTCGGCCAAGCTAAGTTTGCGCACTGGCGGGAGCGTTGGATAATGCTCGTTCTCAACCAGTTCCGCGACATCCTCTAGGAAAAACCCGGTAAAGGCCGAGGCGACAGGCACCATCAGGAACATCGACGCAAACAGCATGATCCCGGCCGAGACGATCGAGAGCGCGGTGTCGATATGGCCGATTTCCCCGATGAAGGGTAGCGAGAAGCTATCTGGCACCAGCCAACCGATCAGCCAGACCATCGCGACGTAAATCGCGATCAAAAGCCCCAGTGACAAGGCCACGCCGATGCCGACAATCTTCATCGCGCCAGGGCGCAGAAGGTCGCCCCAAGCCTTGACGTAACTCGCAATAATCATTGCGAAATCCAGCTTGTGATCCCCTCAAGGTCAGGGCGTGGGCGATCAGCCGGTGTCACGGATTCCGTGCCCAGATGCATGAAGCCTGCCACAATTTCACCCGGTGCCAAGCCCAACAGATCTTGGCCAAATGCGACGTCATGCGCGGCCCAGCCGCTGAGCCAATTGGCGCCCCAACCCGCAGCCAATGCCCCGTTCAACAGCGACAGGCATACTGCGCCGGCTGAAAAGAGTTGCTCGATTTCGGGCACTTTCTCGCTGGCTTTGGGCGAAAAGATCACTGCCACGCAAAGCTGACTGTCAAAGAACTGCTTGCCCGCCTTGACGACCTTGTCTTCGGGTAGACCTTGGGCTGTGGCGCGTGTTTCCGCCTCGGTGCCCAGACGTTGCGCGGCGGCCTGCGTGATCACGATGAACCGCCACGGCTCCAGCTTGCCATGATCGGGCGTACGTGCCCCGGCTTGCAGAATTTCGTGCAGTTGCGCAGCATCGGGGGCAGGGGCCACCAGCGTCTTGGCCGGGCGCGAGCGGCGTGACAACAGGAAATCAAGCGCGGCTTGATCGCGCTTGGCGGGGTTCACTCTTTGCGTCTCGGTCATCGAAGTCTCCACTGATCTGGCTTGATATCGGACGGGGCGGACAAGATTGCAACCGCGCCAGCGTGGCTTTCTTGCGCACGAGGGCGCAATGGCTATGGTGTTGAGCCTATGAATGATTTGTCCCACCTGGCCATTCCGGGCACCGAAATTGCGCTGCGGGTGACGCCCAAAGCGTCGCGCAATGAAATTCGCGTCGGCGATGCGGGCTTGCGCGCCTATGTCACCGTGGTTCCCGAAGATGGCAAGGCCAATGCGGCCGTGCAAAAGCTGCTGGCCAAGGCGCTGGGCGTGGCCAAAACGCGCCTGACTTTGATTCGCGGGCAAACTGCGCGCGATAAGGTGTTTCGCCTTGATTAAGCGCGCCTAATCTTTCGCCGGCCCGGGCGTTTCGCCGCTTTGACGCACGCGATACACGCCTTCGGGCAGGTTCAGGGCCGCCGCCAATTCGCGCAACTGCGCATGCGAGAAGGTGACGGTCTGCACCTGATCGGTTTGCTCATCGAGCTGTTCGACCACGACGCAATCTTCAAAGGATGAAATGGTGACATCCTCTTGCAGATAGTCGCGCGGGTCCGTTCCCTCATCAACAAGGGTGATCACGGTGGCGTCGAATTCGTGTTCAATGGTAAACATACCCCATGCTAGCGCGCCGCGTGCCGGGCCGGAAGCGAAAAACACGCGCGCGGTGTGTGGGGGATGGCGCCCACCGCTTAAGGTTCTAAACTGCGTCAGGCGATTAAATTGTTAACGTGATGTGGTCCCCATGGCCTTGCCCTCCTTTGTCCGTCTGATCCCGTTGCTGCTTTTGTCGGCGCTGGCGGGCTGCGTGACGAGCGGACCGGTCCCGCAATCTGCGCCCGAGCCCCCGATTCCTGCGCAAGTGCAAGCCAAGGCTGAACGTGCGGTGGACCAGCTTGTTACGGTGGCGCGCCGGATGGAGCCGGTGATTGAGGCGGAGTGCCGCGCACGCTCGAACCTGCGCAATTGCGACTATCGGCTGGTGATTGATGATCGACTTGATGCGCCCGCCAACGCCTTTCAGACCGAGGATCGCCATGGGCATCCGGTGATTGGCGTGACGCTGGCGATGATTGCTGAAGTCCGCAATCCCGATGAGCTGGCCTTTGTGATGGGCCATGAAGCGGCCCATCATATCGCGGGCCATATCTCGGCGCGCGAACACGATGCGATGAAGGGCGCGCAGCTTTTGGGCATGATGGTGCAATCGCAAGGGGCGGATGCGCAGACCGTCGCCAAGGCGCGCAAGGCGGGGGCGGAAATGGGCAGCCGGTTGTTTGCCAAGGATTACGAGCTGGAAGCCGACAGGCTGGGCACGATCATCACTTGGGATGCAGGGTATGACCCGCTCAAGGGCGCGGCGTTCTTTCGTCGTTTGCCCGATCCCGAGGAGACGGTCTTGGGTACCCACCCGGCCAATGCACTGCGCCTTGATGTTGTTAGGCAGACCGTGAAAGAGCTACGCGCGGGAACTATCAGGGGCGTTACGGGCTTGCATTCTCAAGGCGCGGGATGACGGCGTTGGTAAAGGGGGGACGAATGCTGAGCTTATCCAATCTGCGTTGGCGATTGCGGATCATCTTGCGCGAGATTTGGGTGCGCGTGACCGCGTTCGGGGTACTCGGTATTCTGACGGCCCTTAGCTCGGCGTGGTTTGGTCATATGATCCCCGACGAATTCGGTCTCAAAATGGGGGCAGATTCGGTCGAGCCGATCCTGACGATCATGGCCACCGCCATGCTGACGGCCACGACGTTTTCATTGCAAATCATGATCACCGCCTTTGGGTCGGCCCAAACCAGTGCCACGCCGCGCGCGATCAAACTGATGCAGACCGACCGGATCACGCAAAACGTGCTGGCCAGTTTTATCGGCTCGTTTGTGTTTGCGTTGGTCGGCATCATCGCACTGCAAACGCAGATCTACGGGGCGTCGGGGCGGTTTTTGCTGCTGGTGGTGACGATTGGTGTGGTGGCGATCGTTGTGGTCTCGCTGTTGCGCTGGGTGCAGCATCTCAGCGAATTCGGGCGGCTTGGCGATGTGATTTCGCGCGTTGAGGACTCGGCGGCGAACGCGCTCAAGACCCGCTGCGCGGACCCGTATTTGGGCGCTCTGCCTTGGGAGGCACCGCCCACGGGTGTTTGGCCTGTGAAATCACAGCGCACCGGAAATGTGCAGCATGTCGATATTTCGCAGCTGCAGGAGATCGCGCAAGCTCATGACTGCCGGATTTGGCTGTGTGCGCCGCCGGGGAACTTTGTGCATCCCGCTGCTGATCTGGTGGCCTGTGACGGGCTGCCAGTGGATGCTAAAATACGCGCCCATATGGAAAAGGAAATTCTTGATAGTTTTGCCATTGATCACGCGCGCGACTTTGAACAGGACCCGCAATTTGGCCTGATCGCCTTGGCCGAGATCGCCTCGCGTGCGCTCTCTCCTGCTGTGAATGACCCGGGTACCGGCATTGATATTTTGGGGCGTCTGACGCGGGTGCTGGCCATTTGGACTCCGGCAGCTGAGTTTGAGCTGCGCCATGATCGCATTTATGCGCGCAGCATTGCGCCAGAGCAGTTGATCGAAGACGCGTTTTCGGCGATTGCGCGGGATGGGGCAGGGCTGTTCGAGGTGGCGTTGCGCCTGCAAGTGGTGCTTGGCGCGTTGGCGCAGATGGCGCCGGAACCATTTGCCAAACCCGCTGCACAACAGGCCCTTCGCGCTGCGCTGCAATCCGAGGCAGCGCTGCCTTTGGCTGAAAACCGCGCGCGCATCAGTGCGGCCGCCGCAGCCTTGGCGCAAGAGGTCGGCGTGTCGCAACCCGCGTAGGTTGCTCTATTGGGTGCTATTTTCCACCTAGGGTTCCCGTTTGATCTGAATCATAGCTAAAACGCGTCACAAAGGGCAAAACATCCCCGAAAATCTTGGGAGATGTGTCATGTCCAAAGCTCGAAATCTGAACCGCCATGCTGCGATGATGAATAGAATGGCACAGGTGATGCGGGTCGATCTGAGCGCCGAAATGGCGCAGGGCCGCGTATCAGGCGAGGATTGGAAAGACGCGCTGGTGCGCTGCACCGGGTGCGCCCAGCCAGAAGCCTGCACGCTATGGCTGTCCGAGCATGATCCCGAAGATGAGGCTTTGCTTATCGAGCCTCCGCATTATTGCGAAAACCGTCTGATGTTGAAGCATTTGCGCGCTGAGGTTGCTGCCGAACGGGCGTTGAAAGCGAGATCATAAGGAGAGAGCCGATGGGAATTGATAGCAATCTTGATCTGCATTTCTGGATCACGCGCGGGATGGGGCGCCGGATGGGTGTGAATCTCTCCCAAGCGATACAAGAAGGGGATCTGACGCATGCCGATTTCGCCACTATGATCACCGCTTGTCGTACTTGCGGGCGCAGTGAATTCTGTCTGGCGCTGCTGTCTGAACGCGGATCTGCTCCTGATGCGCTCCCGGCTGACTGCCCAAATAGACGTGTGTTGGAATCGTTGCGTACAGTGCACTGATCGCAAAGCGCATTTAGGCGGGGCCTCGCGCATCCTGTTGTGGTCATGAAAGTTTCATTTCCTAAAATAATGCCCCTGATGTAAAGAAAGGCTGAAAGTCAGTTTCAGGATTTCTTGCCATGCCGCGTGACGGACAGACCGCCCCAAATTGCTATGATGCCGAACCTATCCCCGACGCCGCGCGCGCCGAGATTGAGCGGTTGTTGAGTAGCGGGGATTTGTTTCGCTACACCTCGCAGGATGCCCCCGTCGCGCTGCTTGAGGCCGAATTTGCGCAGATGATGGGCGTGAAATATGCTTTGGCTGTGTCGTCGTGCAGTCAGGCGTTGTTCCTGTCTCTCAAGGTGCTGGATCTACCGCGCGGGGCGCGCGTGTTGGTGCCTGCCTTTACTTTTGCCGCAGTGCCTTCTGCCATCGTGCATGCCGATTGTGTGCCGGTTCTGGTCGAGGTGGGCAACAATTACCGCATCGACCTTGACGATTTCCGCGCGAAATTTGACGACAGTATCGACGCGGTGATGATCAGCCACATGCGCGGTCACACGTCGGATATGGATGTGATCATGGATCTGGCAGAGGCGCGTCATGTCCCGGTGATCGAAGATGCGGCGCATTCGCTGGGGACGCTTTGGGATGGGCGTAAGATTGGCACGATCGGTCAGATCGGTTGCCTGTCCTTCCAGTCCTACAAGCTGGTGAATGCGGGCGAGGGCGGTATTTTGCTGACCGATGATCCCGAACTGGCGGCGCGTGCAGTGATCATGTCCGGTGCTTACGAACATAACTGGAAAAAGCA
>JAFGWK010000046.1 GCA_016937195.1 Paracoccaceae bacterium
ATGTTGCTAGCCTATTTGCTGGCGATACGGTTCACTCCGCGCCAGCTTTTGGTGTTGTTCTCATCGGTTTTGGGCACCTGTCTTGGGTTGAGCCTACTTGCGGGCGTGATCGCGCCCCAGATCGCGTTTATGCCCGATGAGACTGGGTTGCGCGGCATTTATACCCATAAGAACGTTCTGGGCTGGGCGGCGTGTCTGGCCTTCATTCTTGCGCTGGGGTTGATGGCGGATGCAGGCGGGCGGCTGTTTCGTCGTGGCGTCGCCTTGTTGCTGGCCAGCATTGTGTGCCTTGTGTTGTCGCAATCTTCGACCAGTCTCTTGGCTGCGATCACGGGATTGGTACTGTTCGGGTTTTACACGTTGTTGCACCGCAAGCGCGGCCTCGCGCGTGCGCTTTTGGTGTTGGTCGTGTTGCAACTCGCAGCATTGCTATTGCTGTTTTTGGGTGAGTTTCTGGTGCCGTTTCTAGAATCTCTGGGGAAGGATGCGACGCTAACGGGCCGTGTGCCGCTGTGGCATCTGGTGGATGGTTATATCGCGCAACGCCCTTGGCAGGGCTACGGCTATGGGGCGTTCTGGAGCCAGAGCAACCCGGCCAAATTTGTCATAGAAGCGGCGCTGCAGTGGGTTCCTCCGCACGCGCATAATGGCTATCGCGATATGTTGCTGAATTTCGGGATTCCGGGGCTGTTGCTACTGGTGGTGACGATTGTGCGTGCGATCCGACGAGGGGGCGTGCTGCTGTGTGCGCAACCTGAAGCGGGATGGGCCTGGATGAATGTAAGCATCGGGGTGATGGTGGTGCTCAACCTGTCAGAGAGCAACTTTCTGGCGCAAAACGATATTCAATCCCTGATGATGATGACCGTTGTCGCGATGTTTGGACTGCGCGCGCCGCGCTAGTGTCAGCGGGCGCGCGCGGGGCGGTTACTTGCGCGCATAGACATCTTCGTAGCGCACGATATCGTCTTCGTCCAAATAGGCACCCGTCTGCACCTCGATCAGCACCATCGGGAACTTGCCGGGGTTTTCCATGCGGTGGGTTGCCCCAAGCGGGATATAGACCGACTCGTTTTCGCTAATCAGGCTGACGGTGTCGTTGACTGTCACGCGGGCGGTTCCTGCCACCACGATCCAATGCTCCGAGCGGTGGTGATGCGATTGCAGCGACAGCGCCGCGCCGGGATGCACCACGATGCGCTTGACCTGGAACCGGCTGCCCGTGGCAAGGCTTTCAAACCAGCCCCAAGGGCGGTGATCCTTGGGGAATTCGGTTGCCTGTTTGGCCTTTTGGGCGCGCAGCTTGGCGACCACCTCTTTGACCTCTTGGGCGCGTGAGGCATCCGCGACAAGCACCGCATCGGGCATCGCCACGGCAATCACCCCATGCAGGCCTAGACCCACCAGTTGCAGTCCCTCATCCTCTGATCTCAGCAAGCTCATATCGCAATCAATCGCTGTGGCCGCGCCCGACAGCGCGACGCCGCGCGCATCCGGGTTCGAGGCACGCCAGACCGCAGCCCAATCGCCCAGATCCGACCAGTCGGTATCCAATGCCACCACAGCAAGATTGCGCGCGTGTTCCATGATGGCATAGTCGAAGGAAATCTCTTCGGTTTCGGCCCAAGAGGCGGATTCCAGACGGACAAAATCAAGATCGGGGCGCGCCGATTCAACCGCAGCGGTGACGGGCTCCAGCAGATCGGGCGCGTGTTTGGAAAATGCCGCGATAATCGTGCGTGCCGAAGCCAGCACGATGCCAGTGTTCCAGAGATAGCCGCCCTGCGCCAACATGTCGGCGGCGTGCGCCGCATCGGGTTTTTCGATGAAACGAACGATATCGCGCGGCTTCAAGCTGGCCGCATCTTGGGGCGTATCGGACGCAACTTCGATATAGCCATAGCCCGTTTCTGGCCGGGTCGGTGTCACGCCAAAAGTGACGATTTTACCAGCCATTGCGGCGGGGCGCGCGGCCTCGATCGCGGCAAGGAACTGCGCGGTGTCACCAACCACATGATCCGAGGGCGCGATCAGCAGCAGACCATCGGGGGAAGTGCGTTCCAGATGGACGGCGGCGGCCAGCACGCTGGGGGCGGTGTTGCGCGCCAATGGCTCGATCAGCACAGCAGATGGTGTGATGCCCGCCGAAGCGAGCTGCTCGGTGACGATAAAACGGAAATCGGTGTGCGTCAGGACGATGGGTGCTTGAAAGCCTGCCCCCGACAGCCGCCGCGCGGCCGCTTGAAACAGGGTTTGGTCGTCCATCAAAGCGGCGAATTGTTTGGGGTAGCTTTTGCGCGACAATGGCCAAAGGCGCGTACCAGAGCCGCCACATAGCAGGGCTGGGGTAACCGTCGTTGTGCCTTTGTTGCGGTGCCGTGTGGTGCGCGCATCGGGGTGGCTGTCGGGCGCATCATCCGCGCGCTGGGCATCTGTCAGGTCGATGTCATGTGCCATTTTCGATCATCCTTTTGCAAAGCGAGGCTTGGGGTCAGCAAGCGCGACACGGCAGCCATCTGCGCGCCGGGTTAAAGAGCGCAAGCCTCCTCTCTATCGACGCTCATTGCGGCAGGCTTGTAAATCTCACCGATCGTTGCGCGCGTTACCCTCTGGAGATCGCAGGCACCCCCATTTGGCTTAGGCGCTTCACCCTCTCGCAGCATGCTTGCGCCCAATCGCGGAAGGGCATGTAGCCAGAAAGCGCAGCTTTGCGTCATTCATCCAAGTTTTCCGGTGCTTGGGGCGCGTCTAGGCTCGGAACCTAGATATATCTCGGAGCATGCGATGACCCTGCAAGATCAGAATTCGGAGATGCCCATGAATGGTGCGCGCCAGAGCAATGCTGTGCATTTACCTGCGCTTGGGCCCGCGCTGGAGACGACCAATGTGCTTGGGGTCGCGGTATCTGCGCTAAACATGGATCAGGCGGTGAATTTGGTTCAGGACGCGGTGCACAAGCGTCGGCGCGGCTATATCTGTGTCGCCGGCGCGCATGGGCTTGTCGAATGCCAGAGTGATCCCAGTTTGCGCGACGCCTATAACGCTGCGATGGCTGTGACGCCTGATGGGATGCCGTTGGTCTGGGCGCTACATGGCGATGGGCACCAAGATGCAGGGCGGGTCTATGGCCCCGATCTGATGAGATTGCTGTTTGCCAAAGGCGTGTCCAGCGGGATGCGCCATTTCCTGTACGGCACGACGCCTGAATCGCTGGAGCGGCTGAAAAAGTCCTTGCAGGCGCGCTATGAGGGCGCGGAGATCGTGGGTGTCTACGCGCCGCCGTTTCGCCCCCTGAATGCGCAGGAAGAGCGCGAGGTCAGCGCCGTGATCAATGCTGCCAAACCCGATGTGGTTTGGGTTGGTCTCAGCGCGCCAAAGCAAGAGAGATGGATGGCGGCGATGCGCGGCACGCTGGAGGCGCCGGTCCTGATTGGCGTCGGTGCGGCGTTTGATTTTATTGGCGGTAACAAGCCAAGCGCGCCTGCGTTTTTGCAACGCGCGGGGCTGGAATGGGCGTTTCGTCTGGTAACGGAGCCACGCCGGTTGTGGCGGCGTTATGCCAAGATCGTGCCCGCCTATATCTGGCTGCGGTTCTTGCAAAAGACCGGCTTGCGGCGCTTTCCGATCATGCCTGCTGGATCGGCTTCAGATCTTGCGAACCCAGAGAGGGCCGCGCAATGAGCAGACCCGAGAAAGATTTACTAAGCGCGCCGGTCACGTGGCAATCAAGCGAGGCCGGTTCATCTGCCAAGCACGCCGATCCGGGTGTCATGCAAAGCGCAGCAGGTGCGCCTGCAATATCGCAAAAGACCCGGCGGGCGATTTGCGCGGGCGCGGTCGCGCTGGCGGATCTGCTGGCCTTTGGCGTGGGCTATTTGCATCTCAGTCTTGTGGCCAATCCCGCAATGCTGGGTATTGCCCCAGTGATGATCGCGCTCACGGTTGTGGCGCTGCATTGGATGATCGGCTTTTACCCCGGCGACCGCTTGCAGCCCCAAGAAATATTGCGCCGTCATACTTTGGCATTTCTGGCGGCAGCCTTGCTTGTGGCGGCCATCGGTGGGTTTGATCAAGGCGGATGGCCCGGCGTCGCGATGTCCGAGGTGTTCCTGATGATCGCAACGATCTTGCAGGTTCCCGCCCGCTATCTGGTGCAGCATTTCCTGCATCACACCGGGTTGTGGGGCACGCCGACCCGTTTTATCGCAGACGCTGAAAAGGCGCGCGCGCTTGAGACGTTCTTTACGCTTAACTGGCGGTTTGGCTTGATCCCGACGCAAGAGGAGGGCGCGATTGTCGCGCTTGATTATGTCCCGACGCGCGAGGTCGCGATTGATCTGCATCGCCGTTACGACAAGGTGTTGGTGCTGGCCGATTTGCCGCAACAGCGCGTCTCGGGGCTTGGCCCGCGTGCGCTGCGAGGGGCCGTTGGAGAGTGGATCGCAGACCCATCCTTCGTTCCGATCAGCCTGCGCAAACGTGCATTTGATCTCGCGATTGCGGTGCCTGCGCTGATCTTGGCAGCGCCGATACTTGCGCTTGCGAGTGCTGCGATCTGGCTGGTTGATCCCGGTACTGTTTTCTACCGCCAAACCCGTGACGGGCATAATGGTCGTGTGCTGCGTATGCTCAAGCTGCGCACGATGTATCAAGATGCAGACGCGCGGCTACAGGCATTGCTGCGCGCCGACCCGGCCGCGCGCGCCGAATGGGAAACTCATTTCAAGCTGAAAGACGATCCGCGCATCTTGCCTGTGATCGGAAAGTTCCTGCGCGCATCCAGCTGCGATGAGCTGCCACAATTGCTGCATGTGATCGCGGGAGAAATGAGCATTGTCGGCCCGCGCCCGTTCCCCGAGTATCACCTCGCTGCCATGCCCGCAGCCTTTCGTGCCAAGCGTGCCGCGGTTGCACCGGGGATCACCGGGCTTTGGCAGATCACGGCGCGCAGCGATGCCGATCTCGCGATGCAGCAGCAACTTGACGAACATTACATCGATAACCGGTCCGTCTGGCTCGACCTGTGGATCGTTCTGGGAACCTTTGCGGCGCTGCTGGGCCGCAAGGGGGCTTACTAATTGCGCGTGGTTGGGCGCGCTGATCTGGTGAAGAGGAGTGGGATATATGTGTGCGGATAAGACAATTCTCGTGACCGGGGGAGCGGGGTTTCTTGGCTCGTTTCTATGTGAGCGGCTGCTTGAGGCGGGCAATGATGTGCTGTGTCTTGATAACTTCCACACAGGCAGCCGGAGCAACATTTTGCATCTGCTCGACAACTACCGCTTTGAGTTGATCCGCCACGACGTGACAGTGCCGATCTGCGCCGAGATCGACGAAATTTACAATCTCGCCTGTCCTGCCTCGCCGGTGCACTACCAGATCGATCCGGTGCAAACCGTGCGCACAAATGTGCATGGCGCGATCAATATGCTGGATCTGGCAATGCGCGCCAATGCCAAGATCTTCCAAGCCTCCACCAGCGAGGTATACGGCGATCCCGCAGTTCACCCGCAGGTCGAGGGCTATTTCGGCAACGTTAATCCGATCGGTCCGCGCGCCTGCTATGATGAGGGAAAACGCTGCGCCGAGACGTTGTTCTTTGACTATCATCGCCAATATGGCGTCGATATTCGCATGGCGCGGATCTTTAACACCTATGGGCCGCGGATGCGTCCCGATGACGGGCGGGTGGTGTCGAATTTCATCATGCAGGCGCTGCGTGGCGAGCCGATCACGCTGTATGGCGACGGGATGCAGACGCGCTCGTTCTGCTATGTCGATGACCTTATTCGTGGCATCATGGCGCTGATGGATGCGCCCGATACCGCGCCGATGCCATGCAATTTGGGCAATCCGGTGGAATTTACCATGCGCCAGTTGGCCGAGACGATTTTGGAGCTGACCGGATCGCGCTCGATCCTGACGACGCGGCCATTGCCCCAAGACGATCCGACCCAGCGCAAGCCCGACATTTCACGGGCGCGCGAACATCTGGGATGGGCACCCGCAGTTGAATTGCGCGAAGGTCTGATGCGCACAATTGCCTATTTCGAAGCCGAGTTGAGCGCCCCCGCGCGTGCGCAACAACGCAAGACCCCGCTCGTGCGTCGCACCCGCCCGGTTCAACCTCATTCCGAGGCCTTGGCACGCGGCATGATGTCGAACGGAGCACATCTGTGAAACTCATCGTGTTCGGCCATCGGCTGGAACTCGGAGGAACGCAGGTGAATGCGATCGAACTTGCGGCCCAACTGCGGGATCGCCACGGGTTCGATATCGTGTTTCACGCCGCGCCAGGTCCAGCGTTGGACTTGGTCGCGGCGCATAATCTGGTCTATTCACCCGCGCCCGATGTCCGGTTGCACCCGTCTATGGCGCGCATCAAGGCGCTGCGCGCATTGGTACAGCGCGAACAGCCCGATCTGATTCACGCCTGGGATTGGTGGCAGGGACTTGAGGCCTATACTGGCGTGCATCTGCCGATGGGCGTGCCGCTGGTGATCTCGGATATGATGATGGAGCTGACGCGCGCGATGCCGCGCGAGGTGCCCACGACCTTTGGGTTTGTCGGCCAGCAGGAGCGCGCACAACGCAGCGGCTGGCGGCGCACGCATTTGCTTTTGCCGCCAGTGGATGTGGCCGCCAATGCGCCTGAGGCCGTCGATGGGCGCGCGTTTCGGTTGCGCTATGGGGTGGGTGAGCATGAGATTGCGGTGGTCTCGGTTTCTCGCCTTGCCAAGGTGATGAAATCCGAAGGGCTGGTACGCGCGATTGAGGTGATCGGTGAACTGGGTGCAGTACTGCCGTTGAAACTGGTGATTGTCGGGGATGGCGAGGCGCGCGGCGTTTTGCAGCAAATGGCCGATAAGGTGAACGCCCGGCTGGGTCGCGCGGCGGTGGTCCTGATCGGTGCGTTGCGCGATCCGCGCCCGGCATATGCGGCAAGCGATATCGTGCTGGGTATGGGCGGGTCTGCATTGCGCGGGCTGTCCTTTGCCAAGCCGCTTGTGATGATCGGAGAGCGTGGATTTGCGCGTCTGTTCACGCCTGAAACGGTGCCGGAATTCTTGCAAAACGGCATGTTTGGTATCGGGCAGGGGCATGCGGATAATCTTGAGATGGCAGAGGCATTCACCACGCTCGCCCAAGACCCGCAGATGCGCCTCACGCTGGGCGCATTTGGCCGTGATTTCGTCGTTGCACATCACGGGCTTGAGGCGGTCAGTGATGGTCTGGCGCAGTTCTGCCGCGCGGCGGCTATCGCGCGCCCGCATCTGTCGCAGACGGTGCGCGATGTCTGTCGAACCTCGTATTACTACCTGCGCGAGCGGCGCTTTCGCGTGGCGTCTCGCGATCAACATGCCAAACCCTAAGCGCAGAGAGGACGTCTGAACATGGTCCGCCGCTCCTTTGTCTTTGCACTCGCTGACAAGCTGTCGGTCGTGGCGATGAGCATCCTCACGATGGCGGTCGTGTCGCGCATCCTGACACCCGCCGAAGTGGGGCTGTTTCTGGTCGCCAGCACGATTGTAATCCTGATCGAGGCATTTCGTGACTTTGGAATCGGTACGTTTTTGATTCGCGAGCCCGACTTGCCACCGCGACTCGTTCGCACAGCGGTTACGATCATTGGATGTATGTCGTTGGCCTTGGGCGGCTTGGCCGTGATCGGGGCCGAGACAATCGCGCGGTTTTACGCAGACCCGCACTTGGCCGGATTGATCCGCATCGCAGCGATGGCCTTTTTGGTGGCGCCGGTCAGCACCCCACTTTTGGCGCTGCTGCGCCGGGATATGGCGTTTGGTAAAGTGGCGGTGATCAGTGTTGCCGCCGGTTTCGTGAATGCCAGCGCGACCATCGGACTGGCGCTTGCCGGGTTTGGGCCGTTCAGCCTTGCGTGGGGGTCGGTATTGGCGGCTTGTGTCACGGCTGTAGGGGCGATGATCTGTCGGCCGCAATGGTGGATATTTCGTCCCACATTGCGCGATTGGCGGTTGGTGGTGCCCTTTGGTGCATGGTCCAGCATCGTTACGCTTTTGGGCATGCTCTATGATGCGTTCCCGCGCCTTATTCTTGGGCGGGTGCTGGGCTTTGGTGCGGTTGGGCTGTTTGCCCGCGCGATCTCGCTGTCGCAACTGCCGGATCGACTGATTCTAAGCGCTGTGCAGCCCGTTTTGCTGCCTGCACTCGCTGGGCATTCACGCGAGAATGGCGCGCTCAAGGCGCCGCTGCTGATGGGGCTGTCGTATATTTCGGGGCTGCAATGGCCCGCATTGGCGATGATCGCGGTTCTGGCCGATCCGATCGTGCGCCTCCTTTTGGGGCCGCAATGGCTGGAGGTCGTGCCACTGGTGCGGATCGTGGCGCTGGCGTTCTTTTGTCTCTTCCCGATCTACCTGTGCTACCCGGTTCTGGTGACGCTCGGGCGGGTACGCGACATGGCCGTGGCGATGATGATCGCGCTGCCGCCCTGTTTCGCGATCATGTTGGGCGCGTCCAGTTTCGGCCTGCATGCGATGGCGCTAAGCCTGTTCTTGACGGGCCCGATACAGGTTATCACTGTGATGGTTTTCGTGCGTCGCAAGGTGCCGTTCACCATGGCTGAACTGGGGCTGGTGATCGCGCGTAGCGGTGGTGTCACGCTTGCGACGGTGTCTATTCCCGCAGTGGTTGTTCTGGCGGTCGGGTCATGGAATGCGCTGGATGGGGTCAGCACGGTGCTGGCGATCTTTGGGGCGGCGATTGGCTGGGGTACGGGGCTGGTTGTGCTGCGCCACCCGCTGTCGCAGGAACTTGATGCCGCGCGCCGTTTCTTGCGCGCCAAGTTCCCGCTATTGCGCGGTATTCGCCAGCCGTAATGCGCGAAGGCGCCCCGTTTTCACGGGGCGCTCTCGGTTGCTTCGGGCCAACCGGTCATCTGGTTGAGCAAGAAAGCCGCTTCGGTCCGGTTCGTCGCTTTCAGCTTTTGAAAGATGTTGCGGATGTGAACCTTTACGGTGCTTTCGCGCAGTTGCAGCTGATAGGCGATCATCTTGTTGGCCGCGCCACAGCGCAGCGCATCGGCCACTGCAAGCTGGCGGTCGGTGAACTGATCCAACACCGTCACGCGCCCTTCCACGGGCTCGGGGGGCGCTTTGCGCAGCGCCATCAGCGCGGCACGCGGCAGGAAGATCCCGCCCCCAACGGCAAGACGCGTGGCCTCGACGATATCGACAAAGCGCACACAGGGCGAAATATAACCCGCCGCGCCGCATTCCAGCGCTGAAATGCTGGCCTCAATATCCTCACAGGCACCCAAAACAACAACAGGAACATCTTGTGCCTCGGCAACCAAATTCTGCAAATCGGCGCGGACTTTTTCATCCGCCAAAGAGCGCGACCCGAGGTTGCTGAGAATGACTTGGCGCGCATCGCTTGACCCTATGTCATCACGCCAATCCGCCAGCGTCTCATAGTCAACGATGGTCGAGCCCTCGCAGCGTTGCTGGAGGCATTGCACAAAGCAGGCCCTCTCAAGCGCACGGTTGTCGATCACAACATAAATATCGAAGTCGGGCGCGCGATCCGTCAGGGGCGATAAACGCGCTATTCCTGATGCGTGCCGCTCTTGAGATTGCGGGATAAACGGCGCTGGCCGCAGGTTTGATCCTGAAACTGCGTCGCTATAGCTGGCTGGTTTAAACCGTTCGATTACTTCCTTATTCATTTGATTGATCCCTTTCATGGCGTGGACATTTGCGTCGTCCGTGTGGGGCCGGATAGAGACACGATTTCAGTGGGTTAAGGAATATTTATTCCTGCTAGCATATTGGGCTACTTATTTTGATATTAACCCTTTCATTTATTTAACCTTTTGATTTCCAGAATCGCCGTATGGCTTAATTTATATCGTTGTGTAATATCGATGTCGCCGCACTAACAAAAGTTAATTGCGTATTAACTATTTTAAATCACGAGCCCTCTCGATCCGGTTGACAGAAGGAAATCCCCCGCGCGGCTGATCGTGAAACAGGCTGGTATCTTCGATAGAAATCCGCGTGGATCGAGACCTTGCGCCGGACGCACAATGGGCGTTCTTTGAGCGGCGCATCTGCTCGGCAGGGCATTGCGCATGCCACGGCCCGAGAGCGTCCTTCGCAATACGGACATTACCTCAGTCCATTGCGGGGTCCGACTCTTGGTCACATGAACTGGGGGCAGGGCCGATTTATCGGTTTGCGGAGCTTCGTGACACACATCGGGCGACGCGTTCCCCGGGAAGGCCCCCTGTGGACAAACCTGTCGTCGTGCAACTGAGAGATCCAGAATCCGATTGAAGTGAAAATTCCATAACTGTCCGCCCGCATCCTCGGGCAACAGGGTGGGATGAGCGCAATGGTCGCGGGCGAATTCAGCTACGCCGTCAAAAGGCACATTCGGGTCCTCACGCCCATGATATAACGTGACCGGAGCGCGCAGTCTGTCAAATGGGGGTGTCCACGCGGAAAATCCCGAAACAATATCCTCGACCCCGGCATCAAGCCCCTGCGCCACGACATGCTGAACCCCTGCAAGGACCGAGGCGGCGACATCGTGGTCTGCAAGGGCCTCGCGGTCTCTGGCCGAATGACCATACATCTTTTGCAGAAAGGCGGTCGTATCTGTTTTGCGGATCAGGCGCTCGCCCGCGCCAAAGATCATCCGCGCGACGTCGTAGGAGACGAACGATGCGCTCATCAAGGCGCAGATCCATTTTGAGGTGACGGATTTTCGCGCGATATAGCGCCGTGGCACGAGCCCGTTGACCATGACGCCATGGGTGATCCGTTCGGGCAGACGAATGGCCATGTCGTAAAAGCTTTGCGAGGCCGAGGCACGGGCGAGCCATGCGCAGCGCTCAAGCCCGAGGCTGTCGAGTACAACGGTGATGTCCCCGGCTAGGCAAGTGCTGCGCGCGCCACCAATCTGAACCTCAAGCTTGCGCCCGTCACGGCGCGGCAAGACATAGTTGCTTTGCGCCGCCATGATCGTGGGAGAGGCGATCTGGTGCATCGCGGATTGCGGCGCTTGAGGCCACTGGAAACGCCCTGAGCCTTGACGTGACAGGCGTGCTAGGCGCCGCTGCGCCTGCGCAAGATGTTCTGATTGCCAATGCATCCGGCGCGCGTACGCTTCTGCATCTGGGCCCAAGTGGGCGTACGCGGACAACGGAGCTGAAGGTCGTGCTTGATAGCCTTGATGCGCGGGTTGGCACGGCGCCGCAAACTACGCTTTTCGCCTTTGCAGGCTCGATCCGAGGGGCGATGGGCGGGGCTTCCTGGCTGATACCGCGACGGGCGCGATGGTGAACCTTTTCGCGCGCGATAACCTGAATTACGTGTAGGCGGCGGGGCCGCTGAAACTGGGGTATGCGCTGGCCGATCAAGGCGATCTGACACTTGCAGCGCGCGATATCGCAGGCGCGATGGAGGCCGGAACCGTGGGCGCGGGCGAGCGCTGGGCACGCATGATGTCGCGATCCTTGATCGGGCGACCTTCTCACAGCGCGATTTCGCGCTTTTCGTCAGCATCCGTTTCGAGGGTCTTGAGGATGCGATGCAATTGCAGATCCTTGCTGAATCCGGCTCGGGGCGGCTCGGTTTCGACCTTACGGACGACTGGCGCGCGCGCACCACAAATCTGGGGCTCAACCGGCGCGAAGGCGAGGTGTCGGTGAATGGCCTGCACACGGTTATCTTACCCGTTCCTGGCGAGTTGATCTTGCGGATGAACAGTCGCGCCGGACATGCCGGATTGCGAGAGATCGAACGCGTCCAGCCCGATATCGACTTTCTCTGGCACGGTCGCAATTCGGTAAGGTTTTCGCTGCCCCTTGTCGTTGCAAAGCGTTGATCGCGAAAGCGTCGGCACAGCTGATGAAATGCGTCTAACCGTACAAAACCCTTGAACGACTGATGAATATCGTCTTGGGTCTTATCGCGATATGAGCTGTGCGAAATGCGGCGCAGTCGCGCGAAATGGCCAAAAGGGCTGATCCAATAGGATGTGGATTCAGGATGAAGTTAGCTCTTGTCGCGCTCATGGTGCTTGTCTGTTTTTCGCCCGCGCAGGCGCAAGATGTGGCGGCGCAATCGCAAGTGGCTGGCGGGACATATTACGACAATCGCTCGACCGCGCGCGATGTGATCATCTCGTATTACAATGCGATCAACACGTCGCAATACGCGCGCGCCTTTAGCTACAAACTGCGGGGCACGCCCGAAGGTTCGCCGGACGAGATCAATGCGCAATACGCCAAGTTTCGCGATGGTTACGCCCATACCGCCAATGTGGGACTGCGGCTGGGGCGCCCGTCACGGACGCCGGTATGAGCAAGATCTACAATGCGGTCCCGGTGGTGATCGAGGCGCTATCAGATACGGGCCAGCGTCAGGTCTATTCGGGCTGTTACACGCTGGTGCAAGTCTCGGCATCGGTTCAGGATTACGTCCCCTTTGATCCGATCCGGATTGTGACAGGCCAGCTAATTAAGATAAGCGGTGACTTTCAGACGGTTCCGATGCCAGAGTGTCGACTTTAATCTCCTCAACCGCCCGCGACCCAGCACCCTATAGGAGACTTTTCGATGATTGCTTTGCTGATTATTCTCGCTGTGATCGTTATCGCGGTGCTTTACGTCATCTTTCTCTACAACGCACTTGTGCGTGCGCGGCAGATGACGCGTGAGGGCTGGTCGGGGATTGATGTGCAACTCAAGCGGCGCGCCGATCTGATCCCCAACCTGATTGAGACGGTCAAGGGCTATGCCGCGCATGAGCGTCAGACCTTTGATGCGGTCGTAGCTGCGCGCAACGCGGCAGGTACTGTCGCGCGCGATGATGTCGAGGGGCGCGCCCGCGCCGAGGGCGTGCTGAACCAAGCGATTGGCCGCTTATTCGCGCTGGCCGAGGCTTATCCCGATCTCAAGGCCAGCGAGAATTTCCGCGATCTGCAAGGCTCTCTCTCAACGCTTGAGCAGGAAATTCAGATGGCACGCCGCTATTACAACGGTGCTGCGCGCGATCTGAACGTCAAAGTCGAGAGCTTTCCTTCCAATCTCGTTGCAGGTCGGTTCGGCTTTGCCCAGCAACCCTATTTCGAGATTGAGGATGCTGCAGATCGCGCGGTACCTTCGGCCAGGTTCTGAGGCAGGGCATGCTGCGCCGTGCGCTTCGCCTTTCGCTTTTCCTTCTGTTCGCCCTTGCATCAGCGGCGCAAGCTCAAGAGGTCATTCGGATGTTTCAGTCCGATATCCGGATTGGGGCAGATGGCACGCTGGATGTGCGCGAAGCTATCACCGTTACGGCCGAGGGCGATGCGATCAAACACGGGATCTATCGTGATTTCCCGCGCTATTTCGTCAAAGCCGACGGCACGCTGGGCGAAGTCTCCTTCGATGTGAAGGCGGTCACGCGTGACGGCACCCCCGAGCCCTTCACGACCCAAGCGGTCGATGGCGGCACCCGCATTCGGATCGGAAACGCGGATGAAACCGTGCAGCCGGGGGTGCATACTTATCGTATCGATTACCAAACGGACCGACAGATCCGCTTTGACAAAGGTCATGACACGCTGGTCTGGAATGTGACCGGAACGGGCTGGCGTTTTCCGATTGAAACTGCGCGCGCCAGTGTGTCTCTGCCGAACGGGGCGCGGGCGCTGTCTGCCAAGGCTTATACGGGGGCGAAAGGTGAGACTGGGCGCGATGCTACGGCGCAGATCTCGGGCAATCATGTCGAGTTTCAGACGACGCGACCGCTTCAACTTGGCGAAGGGGTGACCATTGAGGCAAGCTTTCCCAAAGGCGTGGTGCTGGCCCCAACGGACGCGCAGACCCGCGCATGGTGGTGGCGTGACAATCTGGGGGCGGTGATTGCCTACGGTGGTCTGGCGGGGGTATTTGCTCTTTTCTTCGCCCTTTGGTTCGCACGGGGGCGCGATCCGAAATCAGGCGTCGTCGTGGCGCGCTGGGATTTGCCCAAGGGCGTTTCACCGGCTTTGGCAAGTTATATCGACGAAAGCGGGCTGAGCGGAGGGGCGTGGAGCGCGCTTTCAGCCTCGGCTATTGATCTGGCGGTGAATGGGTATGTGACCCTTGATAACCTTGATCAGGCGGTCACGATCACGCGCACATCCAAGCCGTTGCCTGACGATCTGCCAGCCGGACAGGTGGTGCTGATCGAGACTGTCGAGCGGTATGGCGGAGCCTTCACGATCAGGCGCGCCAATGGGGAAGCCGTTCAGACCATGAGTACGGCGTTTCGCACCGCGATAGAGACCGAGAACCGAGGCGTGTTCTTTCAGCGAAACGGGGGCGTGTTTGTTCTTGGTCTGCTTGCTTCGGTGGGCATTGCTTTGATCTGGTGTTTGACCAGTGGGCTTTCCTTTGACCGCATCAGTGCGATGGCGATGTCTGGCGTTGTTCCGCTTCTGCTTGGCGTTCTCATTTGGAGAGCGCTCAAGGCGCGGCGGCGACGTGTAATGGCGTCGGCCCGGCTTTTTTTCACGGTCGCGGTCATTCTGCTTGGTATGGTTGGCGGGTTCGCTTTCTTGATCGCCATCAACAGTTTCGCTGATGTCCTGGGAGCAAAGGCCGCGTTGACGATGCTTTGGGGGCTGGTGGCGATAAACCTGCTTTTCTTTGTCCTTCTCTTGGTGCCAACAAAACGAGGCCGCGACATCCGCGACCATATCGCGGGTTTGCGTCTTTATCTGACTTTGGCGGAAAAGGACCGCATGAACCTTGCGGGCGCACCGCAAATGTCGCCTGCGCATTTTGAAACGCTGCTGCCTTACGCCATTGTTTTGGGCGTCGAAAAACGCTGGAGCAAAAGTTTCGAGATTTGGCTCAGCACCGCTGTTGCGGGAACGGCAGCGGCATATGCGCCTGACTGGTATCGCGGCGCGCGCTCTGGGAATGTCACGAGAGACATCGCGTCGTTTGCATCGAACATGGGATCCTCCATGGCGGCCAGCGTTCCCAGCTCCGATTCTTCTGGATCGGGGTCTTCGGGCTCTGGTGGTGGTGGCGGCGGTGGCGGCGGCTGGTGAGGCAGGCGGCAAGATCCGTATGGCTCCGGTCTGGTTGCAGGCGGATGAACACAACCGTGTGGCGACAGAACAGAGAGGGACCACGTTTTAGGTAAGCACTGCGAGCTGGCAAATCTGGCGCCGCTGGAAACGCTAGCCTACATTCTAACAGGAGCTGGGCCCGTATAATCCTAGAGAGTGCCAATGCCTACGCTGCGGCGCTGTGTTGATATGTAGTGGTGAAAATTATCGGACTTCAGAACTGCTTGATATATTTCCATGACTTTAACCCACTAAATTAGAAGGCAATTTTTAATTCCAATTGGAACAGTTTGCAAAAATGCAAACTTCAATTTTAGACAAGTCAGTGTTCGGCATCAGATCTGATGCTGTCTTATGCCAGATCGCTGATATTTTTAATGTACAAAACGGCGCTCGTTGTGGCGCGGAAAACACTGCGCACGCTATACACGCAGTGCGCGAGTTGGGTTGGTTTCCTGAAAATTGCGGTCAGTTCGAACTTCGGTGTGACCAAAGCTGGGCGCTGCAATTCGTCGCAGGGTGAAACGTTGGGCTGCGATGTGTTGAAAGCTTGACGCAACGAAAACTAATTTGGCGTCTCGGGACCAAATTCCTTGAATTTTTTGAAAAAAAGTCTCTAACTTACAGCAACAAAAAGCTTGGGGGGACGGTGCGTTGAGTTTTTTACGCACGCTGGGGGACATTACACGCAGGGATCTTGCTGGTCACAGATCGTCAAGACGGCGTGATCCTGCCCAATATTTAAAGCCTTTTCGGCCAGGTTTGAAGGCATCTCGTTCGGACATAATGCCGCACGTTCGCGGCCTGCCCGGTTTCGGAGATGTTGCATCCATGGTCCGATTCGTTTGCATTTCACAAGCAGGCGAATTTCATAATCTTCGTTTCTCCCATCCAGTTTTGGAGTGCATCGCGCGAAACGATGACCGCGTGCTTAAAACCGTGTGGGATGCCCCCTCCCGGCTCCTCAATATATCTCGACCCGATAAGCCAAGCCGACTCGTAACACGATAATTCACCCAAGAGGACTATATGTCATTTCGCCGAAAACTCTCTGCCTCTCGCCCGCTTCTCGTTGCACTTGGTGTTGCGAGTATGCTTGCG
>JAFGWK010000296.1 GCA_016937195.1 Paracoccaceae bacterium
CCAGACAGCCCTTCCGCCCAACCACAAAAAAGGGCGCCCGCAGGCGCCCTTTTCCAAATTCATCACGCCCTGCCTCAGCAGGAGTAATACATCTTGTATTCGACCGGGTGGGGGCAATGTTCGTAGGCGTAAACCTCTTCCCATTTCAGACCCATATAGCCTTCAAGCTGCCCTTTGGTGAACACATCGCCTGCCAGCAGGAACTCGTGATCGGCTTCCAGCGCCTCAAGTGCTTCGCGCAACGAACCGCAAACGGTCGGGATCGCGGCCAGCTCTTCGGGGGGCAGATCGTACAGATCCTTGTCCGAGGACGGGCCGGGGTCGATCTTGTTCTTGATGCCGTCAAGACCCGCCATCAGCAGCGCTGCAAAGCACAGATAGGGGTTGGCCGAGGGATCGGGGAAGCGCGCTTCGACACGTTTCGCCTTGGGGTTCTCGGCCCACGGAATACGCACACAACCCGAGCGGTTGCGGGCCGAATAGGCGCGCAGCACGGGGGCCTCAAAGCCCGGGATCAGGCGTTTGTAGCTGTTGGTCGAGGGGTTGGTGATCGCGTTCAGCGCCTTGGCGTGCTTAAGGATACCACCAATAAAATACAGCGCCTCTTGGCTCAGATCGGCGTATTTATCGCCTGCAAACAACGGCTTGCCATCTTTCCAGATCGACATGTTGACGTGCATCCCGGTGCCGTTATCGCCAGAGATGGGCTTGGGCATAAAGGTCGCCGATTTGCCATAGGCGTGTGCGACGTTGTGGATGACGTATTTGTATTTCTGGATCTCGTCGGCCTGATGGGTCAGCGAGCCAAAGATCAGACCAAGCTCGTGCTGGCAGCTCGCCACTTCGTGGTGGTGCTTGTCGACCTTCATCCCCATGCGCTTCATGGTGGAGAGCATTTCCGAACGCAGATCCTGCGCCTCGTCGATCGGGTTGACCGGGAAATAGCCGCCCTTCACGCCGGGGCGGTGGCCCATATTGCCCATCTCATAGGACGTGTCGGTATTCCACGAGGCGTCAATCGCGTCGACCTCGAAGGAGACTTTGTTCATCTCGACCGAATAGCGCACGTCGTCGAACAGGAAGAACTCGGCTTCCGGTCCCCAGAACGACTGATCACCGATCCCCGAGGCGATCAGATAGGCCTCGGCCTTTTCTGCCGTGCCGCGCGGGTCGCGATCATAGGCTTCACCGGTGTCGGGCTCGACCACGGTGCAATGCACGCACATGGTTTTTTCCGCATAGAAGGGGTCGATGTAGACCGAGCCCGCGTCGGGGATCAGTTTCATGTCGGACTGGTCGATCGACTTCCAGCCTGCAATCGACGAGCCGTCAAACATAAAGCCGTCTTCAAAGAAGTCTTCATCGACTTCGGTGTGCATCAGCGTGACGTGCTGTAGCTTGCCGCGCGGATCGGTGAACCGGACGTCGACATATTCGACCTCCTCGTCCTTCATCAGCTTTACAGCGTCCTTAATCTTGCTCATGTCGCTAAATCCCTTTCGTTGAGCGTTGGGAAGGCCCCGGCCCGAAGGCGTCTGAGGCCGAATTGGGGAAACTTACAGCGCGTCGTCGCCGGATTCGCCGGTTCGGATGCGGATCGCCTGCTCCATCGAAGAGACGAATATCTTTCCATCGCCGATCTTTTCGGTGCGCGCGGCCTGCGTGATCGCCTCAATGGCGGCATCGACCATATCGTCGGGCAGCACCATCTCGATCTTCACTTTCGGTAGGAAATCCACGACATATTCGGCACCGCGATACAGCTCCGTATGTCCTTTTTGACGGCCGAACCCTTTGACTTCGATCACGGAAAGCCCCTGAATCCCGACTTCCTGAAGTGCTTCTTTCACCTCATCAAGCTTGAAGGGTTTGATGATCGCTTCAACTTTTTTCATGCCGCCGACTCCCCCGTCTGGTCTTGCTACCGACCCTCTCAGACCACTTTCCACCAGCCCTCGCAATCGGCTAGACTTGGCGCATCGAAGGAGAGGCCGGGAAACCCAATTGTGCGCCATTTTTTCAGGCTTATCGCACAAAAATGCAGCAGTTTTGAAACAATTCGTTGTAGGGACCGCGTGACGTGACCGTGAACCGACAGATCCAAGCATTGCAGCCCTCCTCCTGAAATCGTTTACCAATTCCTCAAACCTTACTGCTAATCTACTCTCTGCCCCTTAACGCGCCCCATGATGTTCTGACGGAGCCCCCAATGACCCGCCAAATCGCGCTGACCGACGAAATGCGCGCCAGCCTCGCCAAATCCCCCGAGGCGCATAAATACGGCCACGGCCATGCCTTGGTGCTGTCGGGCGGCGCAGGCCAAGGCGGCGCGGCGCGTCTGGCGGCGCGTGCGGCTCTGCGCGTTGGTGCGGGGCTGGTCACAATCGCGGCTCCCACGGCCTCGTTTTACGAACAGGCGGCGCATCTCACCGCCGTGATGCTCGCCGCCCTGCCCGATAGCTACAGCCTGCGCGGCTTGCTGCAAGACGACCGCCTCAACGCGCTCTGCCTTGGACCCGGCCTTGGGCAAAAACGCGCCGCTGAAATGGTGCCGGCAGCCCTCTGGGGGGCGCGCGCGACGGTGCTGGATGCGGATGCGCTGACCGCGTTTGAGCATGAACCCGACCACTTGTTCACACAGACGCATGGCAAGGTCGTGCTCACGCCTCATCTGGGAGAGTTTCGCCGCCTCTTTCCCGATCTGGCCGAAACGCTGAAGGCAGGCGATGATACGACCCAAAGCAAACTTGACGCCACAAGCGCCGCCGCCCAGCGCGCGGGCTGCACCGTGTTACTCAAAGGAGCCGAGACGACGATCGCAACGCCAGAGGGTGAAACCGCGCTGCATTGCGCAACAGGCGCGCGCGCGGCGCCTTGGCTTGCCACCGCAGGCGCAGGTGATGTGCTGGCCGGGATTATCACCGGGTTGCTGGCGCGCGGGCAGTCCCCGTTTGAGGCTGCCTGCACCGGCACATGGCTGCATGTCGAGGCCGCGCGCACGTTTGGCCCCGGCCTCATCGCCGAGGATCTGCCCGAAGCCCTCCCCCAAGTCTTTCGCGACATCGGGCTATAGGCTGCAACAGCTTCAAGGCATCCAACGCCTTGGGCAGCGCATCCCTTAAACCGTCACCGACACAGGCGTCATCGCGACCTCAACACCATCTGCATAGATCACTTCCGGGCTATCAAATTGCAGCGCGAACATGCGCGCAGCCATCGTAAGCTGGGTCACATACTGCCCGTCAACAACCGAACGCGCCGCCACCAACGCCTCGCGCTTGCCGTAAATCAGTTCGACGCGCCAATCGCGCAGCAACAGCCGCGCCTGCTGCCCCAATAGCAACGGCGCTCCGGGGCGATCATGCCCAAGCGCACCGGGCGCAATGCGCACCAACGGCCCGACAAAATCGCCCCGCAGAACGGCGCGCAGCTTGCGCGTGCCAGATCGCGTCACGATCCGGTCGCCCGGCTCAAGATACTCGACCGGCAAAGCGCCCTCTAACGTGTAAACCCGCGTGCCCTGTGCAATCGCACCGGCCAA
>JAFGWK010000047.1 GCA_016937195.1 Paracoccaceae bacterium
ATTTGTAGTCTTGGGTGTGACCCTTTTGATGGGGGCGTGCTCGCCTATCTATCGCAATCACGGCTATGTGCCCCTTGAAGAAAATCTTTCCCAAATCACGGTTGGCAAAAGCACCCGTCAGGACGTTGCCGACGCCATCGGTCGCCCCAGCTCCACCGGTTTGCTGGAAGGCTCGGGTTGGTATTACGTCGGTTCGCGTTGGAAAACGGTGACGTGGCATGCCCCGCAAGAGATCAAACGCGAAGTTGTGGCGATCTCGTTTAACGACAAGGGCGTGGTTAGCAATGTCGAGCGCTTCGGTCTGGCACAAGGCGAAGTGGTCACGCTCTCGCGCCGTGTCACGGAAAGCAACGTCAAGGGAACGGGCTTTATCCGCCAGTTGCTTGGCTCGATCGGTCGCGTGAATGCCGGACAGCTTCTGGGCAACAACTAACACCGCTTTGCAGGCGCGCCTCCTTGGGCTAGGCTTCGCCCGAAGATCAAGGGGACGCGGGGACGGCGGATTTGGATCTCTCCTTTTCCAAGGGCATGTTAAACGTGCGGCGGGCGCATACTGCGCCTGATCTGGCCGCGTTGCAGGCCCTGCGCGCGCAGGTGTTTCGCGCCGGTCGCTGCGATCACGACGCCTTTGACGCCCGCGCCTGCCATGTAATGATTGAGGATGCCTCGGGTGCGCTTTTGGCTGGGTTTCGGCTGTTGCTGATAGAGGACGCCGCAGCGCTGCACAGCTGTTACAGCGCGCAAAGCTATGATCTGACCCCACTGGCGCAACTGGATGTGGCGATGCTGGAGCTGGGCCGCTTTTGCGCGCGCCCCGGTTTGCGTGACCCCGATGTGATGCGGCTCGCTTGGGCCGCGATCATGCGGTTTGGCGAGGCGCGCGGCATCGGGGTGCTGTTTGGCTGCACCTCGTTTTTGGGGGCGGACTGGCGCGCGCATCAAGGTGCGTTTGCCCATCTCGCCCGCCACGCCATCGGCCCTTCGGCGCTGCGCCCCCGCCCCAAAGCGCCCGAGCATATCGCGCTAAGCGCCAGCGCACCGACCATCAGTCCGCCAAACAACAGCGCACCAACTACCGGCGCACCACCATTGCCGCCGTTGCTGCGATCGTATCTCGGGATGGGGGGCTGGACCTCGGATCATGCGGTGATCGACCGCGATCTTGACACCTGCCACGTGTTTACCGCGCTTGAGCCGGGCAAAATTCCCACCCCCCGTCTGAAAGCACTGCGCAACCTGATGGCCTAGGCGCGGCGCCCCATTGACCTTTCGCGCGCACGCCCTTAGCTGGCGCTCATGGCACGCGCACCCCTTCTTCAACTCTCCGATATCTCGCTGACCTTTGGCGGCAATCCTGTCTTTGACGGGCTCTCGATGATCGTTCAACCAGGCGACCGGGTCGCACTGGTCGGGCGCAATGGCTCGGGCAAATCGACCTTGATGAAGGTTATGGCGGGGCTGGTGCAGCCCGATAGCGGCGCGCGCGTCGTCCCGCCCGGCGTGTCGGTCGGCTATATGGAGCAGGAACCCGATCTGTCGGGCTTTGAGACTTTGGGCGAGTTTGCGGCCTCTGGCCTTGATCCGGCCGAATCCTACAAGGTCGAGATGGCAGCTGAAGGTCTGAAATTTTTGCCCGAAACCCCGGTTGCCACCGCGTCCGGCGGTGAACGTCGCCGCGCGGCGCTGGCGAAACTGCTGGCTGAGTCGCCCGAATTGATGCTGCTCGATGAGCCCACCAACCACCTTGATATCGAGGCCATCGGCTGGCTGGAGCAACAGCTGCGCGAAACGCGACGCGCCTTTGTGCTGATTTCGCACGACCGCGCGTTTTTGCGCGCGCTGAGCCGCGCCACGCTGTGGATCGACCGCGGTCAGGTGAAACGCAACGAGCAGGGCTTTGAGGCGTTCGAGGACTGGCGCGAAAAGACATGGGCCGAAGAAGACGAGGCGCGCCACAAGCTTAACCGCAAGATCAAGGCCGAGGCGAAATGGGCCGTCGAGGGTATTTCGGCGCGGCGCAAACGCAATCAGGGCCGGGTGCGCGCGCTGCAAGAGCTGCGCGCCGAACGCGCCAGCCAGATCAAGCGCCAGGGCGTGGCGGCGATGGAATTCGACGCAGGCCCGCAATCGGGCAAGCGCGTGATCGAGGCCACGGGCCTGTCCAAGTCCTTTGGCGACAAGCAGATCGTAGCCGATTTCGATTTGCGCGTGTTGCGCGGCGACCGCGTGGCCTTTGTCGGTCCCAATGGCGTGGGCAAAACCACGTTGCTGAAAATGCTGACCGGCGAAATCGCGCCCGATTCTGGCACCGTGAAGCTGGGTACCAATCTGGATGTGGCGGTGTTTGATCAGGCGCGCGCCACGCTCAACCCCGAACAGACGTTGTGGGACGGTCTGGTGAACGATCCCGACATGGCCGTGAAGGGCAATTCCGATCAGGTGATGGTGCGCGGCACGCCCAAACATGTCGTGGCCTATCTCAAAGATTTCCTGTTTGACGAACAACAAGCGCGCAGCCCCATTCGCGCGCTGTCGGGGGGCGAGCGTGCGCGGCTGCTGTTGGCGCGGATTATGGCGCGCCCGTCCAACCTGCTGATTCTCGATGAGCCGACCAACGATCTGGACGTCGAAACGCTTGATCTGCTGCAAGATCTGCTGGGTGAATATGACGGTACCGTACTGCTGGTCAGCCACGACCGTGATTTCATCGACCGCGTGGCCTCCACCACGATCGTCATGGAAGGCGATGGCCGTGCGACCGTCTATGCGGGTGGGTGGAGCGATTATCAGACTCAGAAATCCCTCACCGCCGCCGCGCCCGCGCCCGAAAGCAAGCCTGCCAGCTCGTCCAAACCCGCGCCTGCCGCGCCCAAGCCCGCGAAATCCGCAGCGCTCAGCTTTACCGAACGCCATCGCCTTGACGCGCTGCCCGCTGAAATCGAACGCATCGAGGCCGAGATCGCCAAGCTTGAGGTCTTCCTCGCCCAGCCAGATCTGTTCACCAAAGAGCCTGCCAAGTTCAAAAAGGGCACCGAGGCCCTGCTTGAACGCCAAAAGGCGCTTGCCGCCGCCGAAGAAGACTGGATGACGCTTGAGGAAAAAGCGCAAAACGCCTGATTGCGCTCGCGCGCCCCGCTTTCATTTGGCACTAAATACTCCGGGGGCTGGCGTGGCCAGCGGGGCAGCGCCCCTCAAACCATAGCTATCGGGGGGAAACATGAGCAGCAAAACTGGCCCGCTCGCGGGATTGCGGATTGTGGAAATCTCGGGCCTCGGCCCAACGCCTTTCACCGCGATGTGTCTGGCCGATATGGGCGCGGACGTGATCCGCATTGCGCGTCCGGGCTCCGGCGGGCCGGAGTCCCATGTGTTAGGTCTCGCGGTCGATATTCTGGATCGAGGCCGTGATGTCATCGAACTTGACCTGAAGTCAGACGAGGGTCGCGACACCGCGCGCGCCCTGATCCAGCGCGCCGATGCGCTGATCGAGGGGATGCGCCCGGGTGTGATGGAACGTCTCGGGCTTGGCCCGCAAGACTTCCCCGATCACCCCGCGCTGGTTTACGGGCGTATGACCGGCTGGGGGCAGACGGGGCCGCTGGCG
>JAFGWK010000048.1 GCA_016937195.1 Paracoccaceae bacterium
CGCAGCTAAATGCCTTCCACTGGAAGGCATTTTCGGCCCGTCGGGCCACCGCTGCTCACTCCCACTCGATCGTGCCGGGAGGCTTGGATGTGATATCGTAGGTCACGCGATTGATGCCCTTGACCTCGTTGATGATCCGCGTCGCCGTTTCGCCCAAGAATTCATGGCTGAAAGGGTAATAGTCGGCGGTCATACCATCGACGCTGGTCACCGCGCGCAGCGCACAGGCGAAATCATAGGTCCGTCCGTCGCCCATCACGCCCACGGTGCGCACCGGCAAGATCGCGACGAAAGCCTGCCAGATCTCATCATACAGCCCATGCTTGCGGATCTGGTCGATATAGACCGCATCAGCCTTGCGCAAAATATCCAGCTTTTCGCGGGTGATTTCGCCGGGGCAGCGGATCGCCAGACCGGGTCCGGGGAAGGGGTGGCGACCGATGAACGAAGCGGGCAGGCCCAACTCATGACCCAAAGCGCGCACCTCGTCCTTGAACAGCTCGCGCAGCGGTTCAACCAGTTTCAGGCCCATCTTCTCGGGCAGGCCGCCGACATTGTGGTGGCTCTTGATCGTGACCGAAGGGCCACCGGAAAACGACACCGATTCAATGACATCAGGGTAAAGCGTGCCCTGCGCCAGATACTCGGCATCCTTGATTTCATTGGCGTATTTCTGAAACACATCGATGAAGAGCCGCCCGATGGTCTTGCGCTTCACCTCGGGGTCAGAAACGCCTTCCAAAGCGCCCAAGAACAGATCGCTCTCATCGGCGGCGATCAGCTTGATATTGTAGTTGTCGCGAAACATCTTGACCACTTCCGTGGCCTCGTTCTGGCGCAGCAACCCGTGATCAACAAAGACGCAGGTCAGCTGATCGCCAATCGCCTCATGCAGCAAAATCGCGGTGACCGAGCTGTCCACGCCCCCCGACAGGCCGCAAATGACATGCGCATCGCCCACCTGTTCGCGGATCGCGTCGATCGCTTGCTGGCGATAGCCCGCCATCGTCCAGTCGCCCGTAAAGCCCGCATCGCGCACGAAATTCTCATACAAGGTCGCGCCATTGGGGGTGTGATGCACCTCGGGGTGGAACTGCACGGCATAAAAGCGGCGGCTCAGATCGGCGGTGATCGCGTAGGGCGCGCCCGGCGAGGTTCCGTAAACCTCAAATCCCGGCGCAAGACGGCTGACGTGGTCGCCGTGGCTCATCCAGACCTGTTCACGCCCGGTGCCATCCATGAACCAGCCCTTGAGCAGGTCGATGCGGGTTTGTGTCGGCGTGACGTAAGCGCGGCCAAATTCGGCCGTGTGGCTTTGACCGGCCTCAACCAAACCGCCCAGATCCTGCATCATGACCTGTTGACCATAGCAGATGCCAAGAATTGGCACGCCCATTTCATAGGCGCTTTTGGGCGGGCGCGGAGAGCCCTCACGCGTCACGCTATCAGGGCCGCCCGAAAAGATAATCGCCATCGGGGCGAAGTCTTTCAGGAACGCGTCGGTGACGTTCTGATAGGGGTGGATTTCGCAATAGACGTTGAGTTCACGCAGGCGACGCGCGATGAGCTGCGTAACCTGAGAGCCAAAGTCGATGATAAGAAGGCGCTGATGCTTTGTCATAACTTCGCATTAGGGCGCGTTGATCGCAAAAGCAAGAGGCCCACGGGCCCCGAAATCACCGTTTATAGCAGCGCGAACGCGATCCGAACCCTGCGGGCGAGCAGACATAGCTGCCATTGCCCAAGGATCGGGCTTGTGCGGTGCGGGTCGGGGCTTGCGTCTTGCCGCTGCGCGCCGAGGCCAGCCAGTCAAACCGGGCAGCCCCCTTGCCGGCAACGGTTTTCACCGCCATGCGGGGCGGGTTCAGTGTCATGACCGCGGATTGCTGTGCGACAGTGGGCGCGCCGATCAATGCAATAGACATAGCGATACAGATCGCGCCAACGCGTTGGGAAACCTTGGAAATCATCATTCTGCTCAGCCTTTCTTGCGGTCTTCACACCCATCCCGGACGTGTAGGAACGGTTCTCCGTTCGCATTAAACGTATGAATGGTTGATAAAAGGCTAAGCGTCAATGTCGGCCTTGACGCGGCGGCAAGGTGGCAAAATCAGGGCAAAGAAAAAATAGCGCGCGCAAAAATATTTGCGCGCGCTTTCAAAGTGTTATGCTGCATATAGCGTGTCGGCGAATTCTTGCCACCAAGGATGGTGTTATTGCAAGACCTGATTCTTGATGCGCCAATCGGGTGTGCCAAAGCCCTCGGGCCAAGGATAAACCTCGTTCTGGTTGAAGTAGACCACGCCGACCAGATTGGGGTAGGCGGGCTTCTCGACCCGCACGCTTTCTTTCCACAAATCGATATAGCTCTGATCGCCGACATAGCCGAGTTCGGCCACCACGACAGGCTTGCCGAAAGCGGCCGCGCGTTTATAGCGGGGGGCAAAAATGTCGTCAAAGCTGCGATCTGCGCCATATTTCGCGCGATCCCACGCTTGCAGTCCGAACACCGACAGCCCGACCAGATCGACGAAATCATCGCCGGGGTAATATTGCGCCATGTCTTCATCGCCCAGCGGCGACCACATCAAGGTGATCTTGGGTGCGGATTGTTTGCAGATCCCGGTCATGCGCCGATAGGCTGATATGTAATCTTCGGGCGACCAACCTGCCCAAATGAATTGCCCGCTCGCATCATCCATTTCATGGGCAAAGCGCAAGGTGACCGGGCTTTGCAAGCCCCCCAGCACCTCGCAAACGGCGGTCATGTTGGCATCATATTCGCCCCGCGCGATACCGCGGCGCAGATATTGCGCGGTGTTGCGTTCCGAACGTGACCATGTCCAGGGTTCAAGCGTGACCAGCAGCGCGCGGCCGCGCTCTTTGGCATAGGCATCAGCATCATTGAGCGAGGGCAGGTAGACATCCTCCCAAGGCAGAAACAGATGCTCGATTACGACAGGCGTTTTCTCTGAGAAATCACCATCGGGGTCATACACGCCAAAAGGCAGGGTGCCCGGAGGGACCTCGACAGGCCCCGCCTGTGCTGCGAGTGCCGTAAGCGAAACCGCCAGCGCGCCAAGCGTTGTGCGCCATTTTGAAATTCCATATTTCTTTAGCATTTACGTCCCCTCCAAGTCTGCCTCAGGCCAATCAGTGTGTTGACCAGCCCGGAGATATTCGAAACTGCGCCTTGCCCGGCGCGCCCATGCCCGCACCCGAGGCGACATATTGCACCCGCGTGAGATGGACGGGTTCCAGCCCGATCAGTAGCGCATGCAGGCTTTCTTCGCCCCGCGCCACCAGCGCACCCAGCGTCATCGCGCCAATCACCGCAAGCGTGGCAAATTGCGCCGCCAGATCGCGGCTGGCCCAATTGGGGCGCGCATGGCGCAATGGCTCGGCGATGGCCAAGGCCAGCAGCGTCGCGAAAACCGCCGCATTGAGCAGCGAGAGCAGGTAAAACCCGCGCGCCTCGCCTGCATCTGCCACCATCAGCACCGGCAGCAGCGCGCCAATCGCCAAAGCAGCATACACCATCAGCACCTTTCGCGGCAGCTGTGTGTGCGCGGCCTCGCCCTTGGGCGTGATGCGGAAGTCGACGAAATGGCCGCTCAGGCGGTCGCGCATCGCCATCACGCAGCCCCAAAGCACCCAAGGCCATTGCATCATCGGAAACAGTATCCGCTCCCATCCCAGCACCTTCGCATCCATAGGGCGCAGCAATCCATCGGCGCGCAAACGATAGGCGAAGGCCAGCAGCACCAGCCCGGCAGGCAGCGCATGGGCGAGAAATTCAGGAAAAGTTACATCGGCAAAGCGGGTGCCAAGGCTGAGCGCTGCAATCGGCATCAGATACATGCAGCCCATCACCAGCGCAAAGATCAAATACCAGCTCTGGCAGAGCAGGAACAACACGCGCAAGCGCAGCGGCAAGGTGCGCAAGTAGCGCCGGGTATGAGCCAGTAGCAGCGTCATCAGAGAGCGTGACCACTGAAATTCCTGTGTCACCAGATCGGGCAGGCTGGCAGGACCATCGCCAATCGCGATTGCATCAATCGCATGCACCCCGCGCCAGCCCGTAGCCGCGATCAGCATCGTGGTCGAGTGATCCTCGGCCAGATCGGGGCCAAGCCCGCCCGCCTGTTTCAGCGCCCGCGTGCGTACAGCGTAATGCGAGCCGATACACATCGGCGTCAGCACGCCGCTATAGCCCGCCTGCAACATGCCGTGAAAGGCGGCCTCGGAATGCAGCCGCGCACGTGCCGCCCAACTGGATTTGGCATTGGCCGCACAGATTGAGGGCGCGCTGACATAGCCCACCGTGTCGTCGCTGAACGGACGCAGCATTTCGCGCAAATACCCCGGTTGAGGCACGTGATCGGCATCAAGCTGGCTGACGATGTCGTAGTCGCGATAGCCCCAGTGGTCGTAGAAATAGGCGAGGTTACCTTCTTTGCAGCGGGTGCGGCGTGGCCATGTCGGGCGATGATACTCGGCCACGTTTTGACGGCTGGAAATGCGCACACCGTTTGCTTTGCACCACGCGCGGGTGGCGGCGTCGGGGGCCTCATCGGCCAGCCATGTGTCATGGGGATAATCCTGCGCCAGCATCGCCTCAAGCGTCGGGCGCAGGACAGAAAACGGCTCAGACGGGGTTTTTGTCACGATCATTGCGACGCGCCAGCGCGCGGGGGCTGGATCGGGCGAGGACGGGCGGCGCGCGTTCAGTGCAATCGTCAGGAAATATGCCTGCATCGCGCTGAGCCAGATCAGCGCAAGCGTGATCAGTACAAACCGGCCCCAGCCGATCACATGCAACGGATCAAGCCACCAAAGCCAGAACCACGCCGCAGCCACAACCCACGCGCCAAAAAGCGCGCGATAGCGCAACGCCTGGGTCGAACTGAGCAGCGGGACGAGATGGCCTTGCGCTTCGGCCGTGCGCGTTTCGCGCCGGATCAGCATGAGGCCATCCCACACGTGGTTTGCGCACTCAGCCCAAACCACGGCGCCGCATGGGCAATCATCTGGTCCAGTTCGCCATAGGCGGGCGCAAATCCGATCAGGTTGGCGGCACGGGTGGGATCGGCGGTCAGCTCGGGTGGGTCGCCCGCGCGCCGGGGCCCCAATCGCAGCGGCACACCGCGCCCCGTGACCCTCTCAACCGCAGCGACCACGTCAAAGATCGAAGCGCCCCGACCCGTGCCCAAATTCAGCGCGACATTGGCGCCGCCATTATCAAGGTGATCGAGCGCACAAAGATGGGCACGCGCAAGATCGCTGACATGGATGTAATCGCGAATGCAGGTGCCATCGGGTGTCGCGTAATCGCTACCAAAGACCTGAAGCGGCGGGCCTAGACCGGCCGCCGCCATCAGCGCGAGCGGGATCAGATGGGTTTCGGGCGCGTGACGCTCTCCCAGATCGCCTTCTGGATCAGCGCCCGCCGCATTGAAATAGCGCAACGCGGCATAGCGCAGCCCATGGGCTGTCGCGGCATCGCGCAACATCCATTCCCCGATCAGTTTCGTGCGCCCATACGGGTTGATCGGGTTTTGCGCACTGTCTTCGGTGATCGGCAGATCGGCGGGCGTGCCATAGGTTGCGCAGCTTGACGAAAACAAGATCCGTTCGCAGCCAACTTCTAGCATGGCATTCAAAAGCGCCCGCATGCCGTTCACATTCACATCGTAATATCCCAGCGGATCACGCACGCTTTCCCCGACATAGGCGAGGGCGGCAAAATGGATCACCGCATCAATGCGCTCTTCGCGCAGCGTTTGCGCCAGACGATCAGAGTCGCGGATGTCGCCAGCAATCAGTGGCCCCCAGCGCACCGCGTCGGCATGCCCGCGCGAGAGGTTGTCATAGGCAATCGGCAGCCGCCCAGCCTGGGCCAGCGCCTTGCAGCAATGCGAGCCGATGTAGCCCGCACCGCCGGTGACCAGCACCCGCTCTGCGCGCCACATACTCATGCGAAGGCGGCTTCCTGCGCCGCTGGCTGGCCCAAAAGCTGGGATTGGAAATAGGCGATGGTGGGTACCAGACCGGTGCGCAGATCGACCTTGGGCTGCCAGTTCAGCAGCGTGCGGGCGCGGGTGATATCGGGGCGGCGCTGGCGCGGATCATCCACTGGTAAATCGCAATGAATCAGCTTTGATCGCGACCCGGTCATCTCACAGACCACCTGCGCGATTTGCGCCACCGAGAACTCTACCGGATTGCCCAGATTAACCGGGGCAGGGCCGATATCGTTGTTTTCCATCAACGCCTGCATGCCATCCAGCAAGTCATCGACATAACACAGTGATCGCGTTTGCAGCCCTGCGCCATACAGCGTGATCGGCACGCCTTGCAGCGCTTGCATCACGAAATTAGAGACCACGCGACCATCATTCGGGTCCATGCGCGGCCCGTAGGTGTTGAAGATTCGCATGATGCGAATATCGGTGCCATGGGCGTGGAAATGGTCATGAAACAGGGTTTCGGCCGCGCGTTTTCCTTCGTCATAGCAGGCGCGCGGGCCAAACGTGTTGACCTGTCCGCGATAGCTTTCGGGTTGAGGCGATATCTCGGGATCGCCATAGACTTCCGAGGTCGAGGCCTGCAAAATCCGCGCGCCCTTGCGACGCGCCAACTCTAGCACATTCATCGCCCCGATCACCGAGGTTTGGAACGTATGGATCGGGTCGAGCTGGTATTTCGGCGGCGACGCCGGGCAGGCAAGGTTGTAAATTCGCTCAAGGCGACCATCGATGTCAAAGGGCACGATCACGTCATGTTTCACAAAGGCGAAATTGGGATGCGTGCGCAGATGGGCGATGTTTTCAAGGCGCCCCGTGAGCAGGTTATCAAGGCATATGACCCGATGCCCAGCCGCCAAAAGCCGCTCGCAAAGGTTGGACCCCAAGAACCCGGCGCCCCCGGTAATCAGGATGCGGTGGTGCTTAGAACGGTCCTGTTTAGAGCGCACCGGAAAATACGGCGCAAAGATACGCGGAACGTCAGTCATCGTCCTCCCTCCCCACTGGAAGAACAGCACGTCTCAGTCACGCTCATTGACCACGAGCGCGCCCGACCCCGGTGCACAAATTGCCGGGGAGTGCCTAGTTATGTGCTTGTTCTTCAAGCCTAAGCGCAAGGTTAGGGAGGGCTCAAGAAAATGTGAGCGGGGCGATCAAATTCTGACCGCTTGGTCTACATAACCTTAATCAAATGTTAACCGCTTGATCTGCTTGAATAGCCTGCCTGGCTAGCGGCTCGCCTAAAAAATGTGCAAAAAAGGCGGCGAATCGGGGGCATCTTGATGTCTTTGGGCTTACAGGAACGCCTTGCGCAGCATGTTCAGCGCCACCAGCATCAGGAAGACGGCAAAGACCCGCTTGAGCTTTTTCGGGTCCAGCTTATGGGCCAGCGTTGCACCAATCGGGGCTGTGATCATGGTCATTGCGATCACGATCAGGAAGGCGGGAATGTTGATTGCCCCGATGGAGCCCCAAGGCGCATCCGGCACCGGCGTTAGCAGAAATCCAATGGCCGAGGGCAGGGCGATGGTCACGCCAAACCCCGCCGAGGTCGCCACAGCGCGGTGAATCGGGACGCCGTGTAACGTCTGCATCGGCGTGCCAATCGAGCCGCCGCCAATCCCCAGCAGCACCGAGAGAAACCCCATCAGCGGCCCGAACCATGCCCGAAAAAGCCCTCCCGGCAGCCCGTCGGAAATCCGCCAACTCGATTTGCCAAACATCATATAGCTGGCGATCACCATCACCATCACCGCAAAGATGATCTGCATCGTGCTTGTGCTCAGTTGATGCACCACCAGCACCCCGATCACCGCGCCAATCGCAATTGGCACCACCCATTGGCGCAAGATCTGCCAATCGACCGCTCCGCGTTTGTTATGCGCCATCACCGAGCGGATCGAAGTCACGATAATTGTCGCCAGCGAGGTCGCCACGCAGACCTGCATCAGGTCATCCGAGCCATAGCCCAGCCCGCTGAACAGATAGAAAAACGCTGGCACCAGAACGATGCCGCCGCCTACACCCAGCAACCCGGCCAAAACGCCCGCAAACGCCCCCACTGCCATCAGAATTGCGACAAGCGGCAGCAGCGTGGACAGATCGGGCATGGGGGAGCTCCTCAGGGTTACGCTTCGTTAGCCTGCTCACGCGGGGCTGACAATGCGCTCTCGAAAAGTTCAAGCCCTGCGCCCTCGCGCGTGGCCCCTTCTGAGAGGATCTGGCGAAAACGGCGCGCACCGGGACGGGCGTGAAACAGGCCCAGCATATGGCGCGTGATCTGGTGCAGCCGCCCGCCATTTTGCAGGTGGAGCGCGATATAAGGCTTCATCGCCTCGGCGACTTCGAACGGATCAGCGGGGTGACCATCGCCCCAGATCTCGGCATCTGCGGCCCCTAGCGCCTCCATCGGCTGATGATAGGCCGCGCGCCCGATCATCACCCCGTCCAGCCCCTGCGCCAGCTCGGCCTGCGCCGCCGAGAGCGTGCCAATCCCGCCATTGATCGACAGGTGGAGCTGGGGAAATTGTGCCTTCATCCTATGCACCAGCGCATAATCGAGCGGCGGGATTTCGCGATTATCCTTGGGCGAGAGACCTTGCAGCCACGCCTTTCGCGCATGGATCGTGACGCGCCGCACCCCTGCGGCGGCGATCTTGGACAGGAAATCGGGCAGCACATCTTCGGGCGTCTGATCATCCACGCCGATCCGGCATTTCACGGTGACTTCAATGGGTTGTGCGGCGATCATGGCGGCCACGCACTCCGCTACCAGATCAGGCGATTTCATCAACACCGCACCAAAGGCGCCCGATTGTACCCGATCCGAGGGGCAGCCGCAGTTGAGATTGATCTCATCATAGCCCCAATCCGCCCCGATCGACGCCGCCTGCGCCAGTTGTGCCGGGTCCGAGCCGCCCAGTTGCAGCGCGACAGGATGCTCATGTGCATCAAAGCCCAGCAGCTTGTCGCGATCCCCATGAATAACGGCAGGCGCGGTGACCATCTCGGAATACAGCAACGCATGGCGTGAAATTGCGCGGTGAAACATCCGGCAATGACGATCTGTCCAGTCCATCATCGGGGCAACGGACAGGCGCGCGGCGCTGTCGAGGGCCGCGCTTTTTTGATTTTCTGGCGTAGCCGTCTTGGTCATCGTTGTGGTCTTCTCCAAATGTTGCCCCGTTGCGTGTGCGTTCGCGCAAACGTGATGAATAGGCATGGCCCGCGCGGAGTTCGTTTAGCACCACTTGTCGCGTAGTTCTATGCTGGACGCTTTGGGTACAAGGAACCGCTTGGTTATTTGGCGCTCGGTATGTGGGAGTCCGAAAAGCCTGCCTAAATTTGACCGACTATAAAAAAACAATTGATTTGTACGCGCGAATTGCGGAGCTATTGTCACACGACTTTCACATGACGCTCGTAGGGGTCATGTGCTTGTGATCTGCGCGTGTCGCGATCGGGGGCAAACCCGACGCAAAAACGGATAACGCTGCGCGTCAGATTAATATTCTCGGGTGACACATCGGCAGCAAAGCTGCCCGAATGCCCGATCAACAACTGGGGGAAGACCAATATGACGTCCAAATTCCAACTTGCCCTGAGCGCAAGCGTGGTGGCTCTGGCGACCAGCGCAAGCCTCGCTTCGGCTGATACGCTTGGTGATCTTTACGCTGCTGCTAAAGAAGAAGGCAGCCTGACGACGATCGCGCTGCCCCATTCGTGGTGCAATTACGCGGGCGTGATTGATGGCTTCAAAGCCAAATATCCCGGCATCACCGTGAACGAGCTGAACCCCGATGCGGGCTCTGCTGACGAAGTTCAGGCGATCCGCGCCAACAAAGACAACAAAGGCCCGCAAGCGCCCGACGTTATCGATGTGGGTCTGTCCTTCGGGCCTGCTGCCAAGGAAGAGGGGCTGATCCAGCCCTATAAAGTGTCGACCTGGGACACGATCCCCGACAGCGCCAAAGATGCTGACGGTTACTGGTATGGCGATTATTATGGCGTGCTGTCCTTTGCGGTGAACAAGGATCTCGTGGATAACGTCCCGCAGGACTGGGCCGATCTGCTCAAGCCCGAATATGCGAATTCGGTTGCGCTGGCAGGTGATCCGCGCGCCTCGAACCAAGCTATTCTGGCCGTTCTGGCCGCAGGCGTTGCCAATGGTGGCGCTGCGGGCAAAGCTTCGGGCGAAGCAGGTCTGAAATACTTTGCCGAGATGAACAAGAACGGCAATTTCGTGCCCGTCATCGGCAAAACCGGGACGCTGGCCCAAGGCGCAACCCCGATCGTAATCGAGTGGGATTACAACGCGCTGGCCGGGCGTGACACGCTCAAGGGCAATCCGCCCGTGGACGTGGTCGTGCCGCAATCGGGTGTGGTCGCCGGTGTTTATGTGCAGGCGATTTCGGCCTATGCGCCCCATCCCAATGCTGCGAAACTGTGGATGGAGTATCTCTATTCCGACGAGGGGCAGCTTGGCTGGCTCAAGGGCTATTGCCACCCGATCCGGTTCAACGATCTGGCCGAAAAAGGTAAGGTTCCTCAAGAGATGCTGGACGCGATGCCCCCCGCTGAGGGCTATGCCAAGGCGATCTTCCCGACTCTTGATGAACAGGCTGCCAACAAAGAGGTCGTGACCTCCGGTTGGGATAGCGTCGTCGGTTCCAACGTTCAGTAACGTCTTGAACGCATTAACCCGCCCCGTGCCATCTGGCGCGGGGCGGGTCACTTTGATTCGAAAGATATCCCAATATGGCTGACATCACTGTCCCCCGACGCCGGTTACCGCTTACGTGGGTCGGAATGATGCCGTTCGCGATCTTTGCTGCGCTGTTCCTGATCTTGCCCACAATGTATATCGTGATCGGTGCCTTCCGATCTGCCGATGGCGGTTTCACCTTTGCCAATCTTGTGAACCTGTTTCAGCCCTCGATCCTCGCGTCCTATTGGATTTCCATCAAGATCAGTCTCGCGACAGCGGTGTTTGGCTGTTTGATCGGTTTTGGCATGGCCGCTGCCGTCACGCTTGGCGGTCTGCCGAACTGGCTGCGCGGACCGATCATGACTTTTTCGGGGGTGGCCTCGAACTTTGCTGGCGTGCCGCTGGCTTTTGCGTTTCTCGCGACGCTGGGTCGGCTGGGGCTAGTGACGGTCGTCCTCAAGCAATGGTTCGGCTTTAATATATATGCCCACGGCTTCAATCTGCTGAGCTTTTTCGGGCTGACGATTACCTATCTGTTCTTCCAGATCCCGTTGATGATCCTGATCATCACGCCCGCGCTGGACGGGCTCAAGCGCGAGTGGAAAGAGGCCGCCTCGATCCTTGGGGCAAGCGGGTTTCAATACTGGCGCATCGTCGCGCTGCCGATTTTGTGGCCCTCGCTGCTGGGCACGCTGGCGCTGCTGTTTGCCAATAGTTTCGGGGCCGTTGCCACGGCTTACGCGCTGACGGGATCATCACTGTCGATTGTGCCGATCATGCTGTATGCGCAGATCCGCGGCGACGTGCTGCAAGACCCCCATCTTGGTTATGCTTTGGCCTTCGGTATGATCGTCATCACGGGGATCGCGAATTTCGTCTATGTCTGGCTGCGGGTCCGGTCTGAGAGGTGGGTAAAATGAGGGTGCAACGGTTCTGGTCCATCATCGCGCTGATCTTTGGTTTCACCTATTTCGCGCTGCCCTTGATTGGCACGTTGGAGTTTTCGCTACGCGCGCGGCGCGGGGTTTACTCGCTGGATGCCTATCGCTCGGTGCTCAGCGATCCGCAATTCCGCGAGACGTTCAGCTATTCGATCGTGATGGCAATCTTTACCATCTTCGTTGGCGCGCTGATCGTCGTGCCGACGGCTTACTGGGTGCGCCTCAAACTGCCGCGTCTGCGTCCGGTGGTTGAATTCATTACCCTGTTGCCGCTGGTGATCCCGCCAATCGTGATCGTTTTCGGTTATATCCGGCTTTACAATACCTCGTCGTTTCTGCCGATGACCGGGTCGGTGACGGGCACCAATATCCTTTTGATGCTGGGCTACACGACGCTGTCGCTGCCCTACATGTATCGCGCGGTGGACACCGGACTGCGCACGCTGGACGTGGCCACGCTGACCGAAGCAGCCCAAAGCCTTGGCGCAGGGTGGACCACGATCATTGCGCGGTTAATCCTGCCCAACGTACTGGTTGCGGTGCTGTCAGGGGCATTCATCACCTTCGCCATCGTCATCGGCGAATTCGTTCTCGCCTCGCTGCTCAACCGGCCTGCCTTTGGTCCCTATATGCAGCTTGTCGGTGCCAACAAGGCCTATGAGCCTGCGGCGCTGGCGGTGATTGCCTTCTCTATCACTTGGATCTGCATGGGGCTGATCCAGCTTGTCACCCGATTTTCGAAACATACGAAAGCACAACGGTAACTCATGGCCTTTCTCAACATTGAGCATCTTGAAAAATTCTTCGGCACCAATCGTGTGGTGAAGGATTTCAACCTGGCCATCGAACAGGGGGAGTTCGTCTCGCTTCTGGGGCCATCTGGGTGCGGTAAGACAACCGTGCTGCGCATGGTCGCGGGGTTCGAGACGACCTCGTCCGGGGCGATCACGATTGACGGGCAGGATGTCACGCATCTGCGCCCGAACCAGCGCAACATTGGCATGGTGTTCCAGTCCTATGCGCTGTTTCCCAACCTGACCGTGGCGCAGAATGTCGGCTTTGGCATGCGCGTGGCGGGGCACCCGAAATCTGAAATCAAGGCGCGCGTGGATGAAATGCTGCGCTTGATCGGCCTGCCCAAGTTAGGCAATCGCTATCCGTTCCAGCTTTCGGGCGGGCAGCAACAGCGTGTCGCGCTGGCCCGCGCGCTTGCGGTGCAGCCGCGCGTTCTATTGCTGGATGAACCGCTCTCGGCACTGGACGCCAAGATCCGGGTGTCATTGCGCGAAGAAATTCGTGAAATTCAGCGCGAGCTGGGCATCACCACGATCTTCGTCACCCACGATCAGGAAGAAGCACTGTCGATGTCGGATCGCGTGGTGGTGATGAATGGCGGTGTGGCCGAACAGACCGGGGCGCCGTTTGAAATCTACAACCACCCCACGACCCGGTTTGTGGCGCAATTCGTCGGCACGCTGAACACGCTGTCGGCCACCGTCATTGACGCCAAGACGGGCCAGGTGGCCGTGGGCGAGACGCCGATTGCGCTTAACCGTCCGCTTCCCGGTGCAGAGGTAGGGGGCGCTATTAATCTCGCGCTGCGCCCTGAGGTCGTCTCGCTCGGTCGCAAGGAAGGGCGCGACACGATTCTTGCCGGGCGCCTTGCCGAGGTGCATTTCCTTGGCTCGACGATCCGTATGCGTGTCGATGTTGGTGGCACGCTGATATCGTTGGATACGTTCAACACCCCCGACACCCCGCCGCCGCGGATTGGTGAGGCCGTGGAGTTGAGTCTGGCCGAGCGTGATCTGCTGGTTCTAACAGATTAAAACCCTGCGCGGCCTTTCGGGGCGGTACTGCACATGGCTTGCCGCAAGACGTTTTTGCGAATGAGGTGAACGACTTTGTCGGCGCGCCTAGTTGCGTGGCGCGCTGGCGGATTTGACCTTGGGCGCCGCGCGCGCTCATGTCGGCGTAAATCGAGATGCGTTTGGCCGCGTTGATCGGTCTGGTGGATGTATCGCGTTCGCCGTCCCACGGGCGCTTAACCGATCATGGGCGATGCACCGAGCAATGCAGATCGTCGGGCGTCTTTTCCTTGAACATGTCGCCATTCAAGATCCCGGCCGACGCTATAGGCGCGCAGGACCGGGCGCAGATCGTAAAAAAGCCACCGCAAACGCGCAGCAACGCGAGAGTTGCGCATGATCGTCCAGCGGGCCTGGAAAGAGCCGTAAACGCCTAGGCCGAGATTATAGGCAGGCTTAAGGCCAGAATGCGCAACCGCCGCAGGTCCAGCGGGGGCAAGGGCGACGGCAATCGTGGTAAGAAGAACGCCACCACGCGAAAGACTATTGCGTTTCAGGCTGTTCATGCGCTTTGGCCCTGCTTCTCTCAGTCTCTGGTTGGAAAGGGACCTTGCCGCGTCGGCGCGTGCTTGCATGTTCCCGAGATCGACACGTCGAAGTGCTGATCGCGCCGAATGGGCATAGCGGTGGTGTCAAAATGGTGAGCAGAGGCGCGTGAAGGGCGCTTTATTGCAAGTGCTGCGTTTCAAGGATTGCCGTTTTGTGTTACAGGTTTTTCTTGATCATAAAGATCATGTAATGTTTAGGCTGGGTGTCATGCATCAAAACAAGACTTCTGCTCTGTCTGATGCGCTGACGGTACCGCGTGCACCATCCTTCATTGTGACTCTCTACGGTGATATCGTAGCGCCGCGCGCTGGGGGGCTTTGGATCGGAACGTTGATCGAATGCTGCGAAGCGCATGGTTTGAGCGAAGGCTTGGTGCGCACAGCGGTTTCGCGGCTTGTCAGCTCTGGGCGCCTTGAGGGCGAGCGCATTGGGCGAAAGAGCTATTATCGCCTTACTGACATGGCCAAAGAAGAATTCGAAGCGGCTGCGCGGGTGCTTTATGCGCCGCCACCGCAACCGACCGGGTGGCTTGTGACCTTGAGCGAGGCAGAAACTGTCTCGACGGATTGGCAGCCGATTGGGCCCAAGTCCTTCATCGCACCGCGTCGCAATGATGTGCTACGCCCTGATGCAGCGGTGTTATCTTGCGATACGGTTGCAGGGATAGGGGCGCTGCGGGGATTTGCGGCCCAAGCTTGGCCTTTGGCCGAGGTAGGCGCGAAATATGACGCGTTTCTTTCGGTGTTCGCGCCGATTTTGGCACATGTGTGGGAGGCCGGCGCGCCGCCGGGGCCAGACGCGCTTGCGCTTCGGCTGCAGCTTGTTCACGCCTATCGCCATGCGGCGCTTGTTGATCCGCGCCTGCCCGAGGCGGCTTTGCCTGACGGGTGGCCGGGGGGGCGGGCGCGTGCGCTTTTCGTGCGCGGATACTTGGCGCTGACTCGGGCGGCCGACGAGCATGTCGGTCTGACATTCCACGATTCGCGCGGGTTGTTGGCGGCAGCGACGGCAGCCACAGAGCTTCGCGAAGATCGTCTGCGTCGGGAGCTTTTGAGTTAAGTTGCTGACTTTTCGTAACATATTCCGACGCACGTAAACGTATTACGGATTTTGGCAGGTTTCTCTTTTCATGTGATATGATTCTTTCTATATTAGTGACCGAACGGTCGGTTTATTCTGTTCGCGCTGAGGAATAGGGGAGGATTCTATGAGCGAGGCCTTTATTTGTGACGCCATTCGCACGCCAATCGGGCGTTATGGCGGCGCTTTGTCTGGCGTGCGTGCCGATGATCTGGCCGCAATTCCGCTGCGGGCCTTGCAAGAGCGCAATCCCGGTGTCGACTGGACACAGGTTGATGACGTGATCATGGGCTGCGCCAACCAAGCTGGCGAGGACAACCGAAATGTTGCGCGCATGGCTACGTTGCTGGCCGGGCTGCCGGTCGAAGTTCCCGGCACGACCGTGAACCGACTTTGCGGGTCGGGCATGGATGCGATTGGCCTTGCCGCGCGCACGGTACGGGCGGGCGATGGCGATCTGATGCTGGCAGGCGGTGTCGAAAGCATGAGCCGTGCGCCTTTCGTCGTGGCCAAGGCCGAGACGGCGTTTTCACGCAATGGCGAAATGTATGACACGACAATCGGGTGGCGTTTTCCCAACCCGAAAATGGATGCGGCCTATGGCACCCATACGATGCCGCAAACCGCAGATAACGTCGCCGCCGATTACAATATCAGCCGTGAGGATCAGGATCGGTTTGCCGCCGAAAGCCAGCGCCGCTGGGACGCGGCGCAGACGGCCGGGATTTTCGCAGAAGAAATCGTGCCGGTGACCATTCCCCAGCGCAAGGGCGAGCCGAAAGTCGTCGATACCGATGAGCATCCGCGCCCCGGCACAACGGCAGAGCTGTTGGCCAAGCTGCGTGGCGTGAACGGTGCGGATCTGACAGTGACGGCGGGCAATGCCTCGGGTGTCAATGATGGTGCGGCCGGCGCGATTGTCGCCTCGGAGGGGGCAGCGAAACGCCATGGGCTGACACCCAGAGCGCGGGTCGTGGCGATGGCTGCTGCCGGTGTGCCGCCCCGGATCATGGGCGTGGGTCCGGTGCCTGCGACACGCCGGGTGCTGGAGCGCGCGGGGCTGCGCCTTGAGCAGATGGATGTGATCGAGCTGAACGAGGCATTCGCGGCGCAATCTTTGGCGGTGCTGCGCGAATTGGGTCTGCCCGATGACGCCCCCTTTGTGAACGCGAATGGCGGGGCGATCGCGATGGGGCATCCTTTGGGAATGTCGGGCGCGCGGCTGGTGCTGCACGCAAGCAATCAACTTCACCGCACCGGTGGGCGCTATGCGCTGTGCACGATGTGCGTTGGGGTCGGGCAGGGGATCGCCATGATCCTCGAACGGGTCTGAAGGGAGATCGCAACATGTATGCTCAAATGGTCAAATCCACTGGTGATGCCGTTAAATCGCGCGAAGACATGAGCGATGACGAACGCCATTTCCAAGACAAGGTCGACGCCAATATCAAGGTCGAGCCGCGCGACTGGATGCCCGATGATTACCGCAAGACGCTGATCCGCCAGATCGGTCAGCACGCGCATTCCGAAATCGTGGGCCAGCTTCCCGAGGGCAATTGGATCACCCGCGCCCCGACGCTGGAGCGCAAGGCGATCCTGCTCGCGAAGGTGCAAGATGAGGCCGGGCACGGTCTGTATCTGTATTGCGCTGCCGAAACGCTGGGGGTCACGCGCGACGAGCTGACCGAAAAGCTGCTGTCGGGGCGGATGAAATATTCCTCGATCTTCAATTATCCGACCCTGACTTGGGCGGATATGGGCGCTGTGGGCTGGCTGGTCGATGGCGCGGCGATCATGAACCAGGTGCCGTTGCAGCGCACGTCCTACGGGCCGTATTCGCGCGCGATGGTTCGGATCTGCAAGGAAGAGAGCTTTCATCAGCGCCAAGGCTACGCGATCATGATGAAGATGGCGCAGGGGTCACCAGCGCAGCGCAAGATGGCGCAGGATGCGCTCAACCGGATGTGGTATCCGTCCTTGATGATGTTTGGCCCTTCGGACAAGGACAGCGTGCATTCCGCGCAGTCCATGGCCTGGAAAATCAAGATCAACACCAATGACGAACTGCGCCAGAAATTCGTCAATGAGACAGTGCCGCAAGCGGAATATCTTGGGCTTACCATTCCCGATGAGAACCTGAAATTCAACGAAGAGACGGGCAATTACGACTTTTCGCAGCCCGACTGGGATGAGTTCTTCGAGGTTCTTAAAGGCAACGGCCCCTGCAACACCGATCGGCTGAATGCGCGCCGCAAGGCGTGGGACGACGGCGCATGGGTGCGTGAAGGGCTTTTGGCGCATGCCGAGAAGCGGGCAGCAGCCAAAGTTGCAGCGGAATAATCGTGTTTCGGAGGAGAAAGACATGAAAAAGGAATGGCCGCTTTGGGAAGTGTTCATCCGTGGTCAGCACGGCTTGAACCACCGTCATGTCGGGTCGCTGCACGCACCCGATGCGGAAACTGCAATCCTTAACGCGCGCGATGTTTACACGCGGCGCAATGAGGGGCTGTCGATCTGGGTTGTCGAGGCGCGCCATATCTCGGCCTCTGCGCCGGGTGACAAGGGCCCGCTTTTCGAGCCCTCGGAAAGCAAGGTTTATCGCCACCCAACCTTTTATGACATCCCCAAAGACGTGGGGCATATGTGATGGCACAGGTCGATCAAAAGGCATTGCTGGAATTCGTGCTGCGGCAGGGGGACAACACGTTGGTCCTTGGCCATCGGGTGTCTGAATGGTGCGGTCACGCGCCTGTTCTTGAAGAAGATATCGCGCTGGCCAATACCGCGCTTGATCTGATCGGGCAGACGCAGATGTGGCTGGGCCTCGCCGCCGAGATCGAGGGCGAAGGTCACAGCGCAGACGACATGGCGTATTTGCGCGATGCGTGGGATTTCCGCAATTTGCTGCTGGTGGAACTGCCCAATGGCGATTTCGGCCGCACGATTTTGCGCCAGTTCCTGTTTGACGCCTTCAGCGCGATCTATTTGCCGCTTTTGACCAAAAGCGCAGACCCGCGCGTTGCGGAAATCGCGGCCAAGGCCACCAAGGAAGTCGCCTATCATCTTGAAAGATCGGCGCAAACTGTTGTCGGTCTGGGCGACGGGTCTGAGGAAAGTCATGCGCGCATGCAAGAGGCGCTGGACTATCTGTGGCCCTATGTCGGCGAGATGTTTGCCAGCGATAGCGTTGATCAGGCCATGGCCGAGGCCGGTATCGGCCCCGATCCAGCAGGTCTGCGCGCCGAATATGACGCGTTGATTGGTCGCGTTTTGAGCGAGGCGACATTGCGCATTCCCGAAGACAGTTTTGCCCATAAGGGCGGGCGCAACGGCTATATGCATACCGAACATCTGGGCCATCTTCTGACGCAGATGCAGTGGTTGCAGCGCGCCTATCCCGGCTGTGAGTGGTAAGCCATGTCACGCCCCAGTGTGGAACAGATCTGGGAATGGCTTGACGGCGTTCCCGACCCCGAAATCCCTGTGATCTCGGTTGTCGATCTTGGGATCGTGCGAGATGTGGAATGGCAAGGCGATACGCTGGCCGTGAAAATCACGCCGACCTATTCGGGGTGTCCTGCGACCAGCGTGATCTCGTTTGATGTCGAGGCCGCCTTGCGCGCGCATGGCATCGACAAGATCGAGATCCAGCGCCAGCTTAGCCCGGCATGGACGACCGATTGGCTGACCGAGTCCGGGCGCGAAAAGCTGCGCGAATTTGGTATCGCCCCGCCCATCGACGGCACGGCAGCAGATGGCGTGTTGGCCGGGCGGATTTCAAAGCTGACCGGTGAGGGCAATCTCAGCGTTGCCTGCCCACGCTGCGGATCGACCAATACCGAAAAAGTGAGTCAATTCGGCTCCACCCCCTGCAAGGCGTCCTACAGATGCAAGGATTGCCTCGAACCGTTCGACTATTTCAAGTGCATCTGAGCCAAAGGAGGAGAGGCTCATGGCCCGTTTCTACCCGCTGGAAGTGACCGAGGTGCGCAAGGAAACGCGCGATGCGGTCGTTGTGACGCTGAAGCCGCAACCGGATGCGGCTGCGCAATTTGACTTCACCCAAGGTCAGTATCTGACCTTTCGCCACGCGTTCGACGGTCAAGAGTTGCGCCGATCCTATTCGATCTGTGCCGGTCTTGATGAGGGCTGCCTGAAAGTCGGCATCAAGCGCGTGGACGGGGGCGCGTTCTCGACTTGGGCGAATGAAGCCCTCAAGCCTGGGGACGTGATCGAAGCGATGCCGCCGATGGGCAAGTTTTACACCCCGCTGGACCCGGCGCAGGCCAAAACCTACCTTGGCTTTGCGGGCGGATCAGGGATCACGCCGTTGCTTTCGATCGTGAAAACTGTCCTTGCGCGCGAGCCGCAATCGACCTTCACGCTGGTCTATGCCAACCGTCAGGTCGGCTCGATCATGTTTCGCGAAGAGCTGGAAGATCTGAAGAATACCTATCTGGGCCGCTTCTCGTTGATCCATATCCTCGAAAGCGAAAGTCAGGATATCGAGCTGTTCACCGGTCGCATTGACGCTGAGAAGATGGAGGCCTTGTTCCGGCTGTGGATTGACGCCGAAACCGTCGATACCGCGTTCATCTGCGGACCCGAGCCGATGATGCTGACGATTGCGGACAGTCTGCGCAAGCACGGTCTGGATGACAGTCAGATCAAGTTTGAGCTGTTTGCGTCCTCGCAGCCGGGGCGTGCAAAAACCCGTGCCGTGTCGCAAGACAGCGCGAGCACGGCCAATAGTTGTGAAGTGTCGATCACGCTGGATGGCGCGACGCGCAGCTTTGCGATGGCCAAGGATGGCACGGCTATTTTGGATGCAGCCCTCGCGCAAAAGATGGATGCGCCCTTTGCCTGCAAGGCCGGGGTCTGTTCGACCTGCCGCGCCAAAGTGCTTGAGGGAGAGGTCGAGATGGACGTCAACCACGCGCTTGAGGATTACGAAGTGCGCGCCGGATATGTGCTGTCGTGCCAATGTATCCCGCTCTCGGACAAGGTGGTGCTGAGCTATGACGAATGATGCAGAAACGATGTCGGTCGCAGATTATCTCGCGCAGGGTGGCAAGGTCACGTCGCCTGAAAATGTCTCGCCGCGCTATCGCGCAGAGCTGATGCGCATGATGTCCTCCTTTGTTGACAGCGAGTTGGCGGGGTCGGCGGGATTTGCCAATGCAATCAACTGGGCACCCGGAATCAAGGAACGGATCGCGGCCAGCCGGATTACCTTGGAAAAAGCGTCCAACGCGGAAAAAGTGCTGGATCTGATGGAAGATTTCGGCACCGATAAGGCGCTGTATAACCAAAGCCACGATTGGGCGGCGCGTGGGTCGCGCGAGGATCGAAGCGCTCCGACCCGCCGGGGTGGCGACATGCGGTTGTCGGTGTTCCACTACCCGTTGTCGGGCTGGGTTGATGCCTGCGTGATGAACGCGTTGATGGGTCTTGCGACCTGTGTGCAGCTCGAAGAAATGGTGAAGGTTTCCTACACCCCGCTGGCCGAGGTGATGCGCGAAATCACCCCGATTGAGACCCGCCATATGGAGCTGGGTTTCGAGGGGCTCGAACGGATCGCTGCTACAGCCGACGGCAAAGCCGACATCGCGGCCTCGCTTGCCTATTGGCGCGACCGCGTGGCCGAGACCTTTGGTGTTGCTGGCTCGGAAAGGTTCGATCGCCTCTCCGCAATGGGGCTGCGCCACGATACGAATGAAGTGCTTTTGGCGCGCTGGCAGGCCCGCAGTGCCGAGGCGCTGGCAGCACTTGGACTCGCATGACATGGAAGGACAAGGCATGAAGGATACGGCTGTGAAACCACGCCGCCTGCAAAGCTATCTTGACGGAGCGTGGCGTGCAGGCACGGGCGAGGGGCGCCCGGTTTACAATGCCGCGACCGGTCAGATCCACGCGCTGATCGGAACCGAGGGGCTTGATTTCAAGGCCGCACTCGAATGGGGCCGTCGCGTCGGCGGGCCTGCTCTGCGCAAGCACACGATCCACGAGCGGGCCTTGATGCTCAAGGCCATCGGTTTGAAGCTGATGGAGATGAAAGAGGAGTTCTACCTCGAGAACTTCGCCACCGGTGCGACCCGCAAGGATGGCTGGATCGACATTGATGGCGGGATCGGCACGATGCTGACCTTTTCGTCCAAGGCGCGCCTGGAACTGCCCAATGCGAAACTGATCACCGAAGGCGCGGTCGAGAGACTGTCGCGCGACGGATCGTTTGTTGCCCAGCATGTTCTCAGCCCGATGGAAGGCGTCGCGGTCCATATTAACGCGTTCAACTTCCCGATCTGGGGGATGCTGGAAAAAATCGCGCCGTCGCTGATCGCGGGGATGCCCTGTATCGTAAAACCGGCATCGCAAACCGCTTATCTCACCGAGCTGGTGGTGCGCCGGATTCTGGAAACGGGGCTGCTGCCGGAAGGCGCGTTGCAGTTGGTGACGGGCTCGGCTGGGGATCTGCTCGATCATGTGAGCGAGCAGGACGTGGTGACATTCACCGGCTCTGCGGGAACGGGGCGGATGCTTAAGGCGACGCCAGCCATCGTGCACAATTCGGTGCGCTTCACGATGGAGGCGGACAGTCTGAACGCTGCCGTTCTTGGGGCCGATGCCGGTCCGGGCACGCCGGAATTCGATCTGTTCGCCAAGGAAGTCGCGCGTGAAATGACGGTCAAGGCGGGGCAGAAATGCACTGCGATCCGGCGCGCGATCGTTCCAAGCCGCTTCGAAGATGCCGTGATCGAGGCGCTCTCGGCGCGTTTGGCCAAAACCTCGATTGGCCTGCCCGACGGCGAAGGCGTGCAGATGGGGGCGCTGGTTTCGCGCAAGGACCGCGACGGTGTGCGCGAGAAGATCCGCGAGATTGCGGCCGATTGCGAGATCGTTTCGGGCGACCCTGAAAACGTCACGCTTGTGTGCGGCGATGCCGGGCAGGGTGCGTTTATGGCTCCGGTTCTGATGCGCGCACGCGACCCGATGTCGGCGGATGCGGCGCATGGCATCGAAGCGTTCGGTCCGGTCGCCACGGTGATGGGCTATCACGACGCAGAGGAGGCGGTGGCGCTGGCGCGTAAGGGGCGCGGCTCGCTCGTGTCCTCGCTGTTCACCAATGATCGCGATATTGCGCGCGAGATCGTCACGGGGCTTGCGCCTTATCACGGTCGCGTCTTGATCGGTAATCGTGGCTCGGCCAAGACCTCGACGGGGCATGGCTCGCCGCTCGCACCTTTGGTGCATGGCGGACCGGGGCGCGCCGGTGGTGGCGAGGAAATGGGCGGCATCCGTGGCGTCAAACACTTCATGCAGCGCACCGCCGTGCAGGGCACGCCCGAGATGTTGTCGGCCGTGACCGGGCAATGGGTCGAGGGCGCGCCTGCGCAATCCGATGGCCATCCGTTCCGCAAATCGCTTGCAGAGCTGCGCATCGGCGATCAGGTCATCACCAAGTCGCGCGAAGTCACGCAAGAGGATGTCGAGCATTTCGCCCAATTCACGGGTGATACGTTTTACGCCCATATGGATAGCGACGCGGCCAAGGCAAATCCCTTCTTCGAGGATCGCGTGGCGCATGGCTATCTGATCGCGTCTTTCGCAGCGGGTCTGTTTGTCGATCCCGCGCCGGGCCCGGTTCTGGCCAATTACGGCGTGGATAATCTGCGCTTTCTGACCCCGGTCTATTTCGGGGACAGCCTGCAAGTGCGTCTGACCTGCAAGGCGATCAATCCGCGTGCCAATGGCGATTACGGCGAGGTGCGCTGGGATTGTCGGGTGAGCAATCAAAAAGACGAGGTCGTCGCGCAGTATGACGTTCTGACCATGGTGGCCAAAACATGGCCGCAAGTGGCCTGATTTACGCGGATGCTGCGACACCAAAAAGGGCCCGGAGAGAACTTCGGGCCCTTGTGCTATCTCGTGTGCTCTTGCGCGCTCGACCCTAGCGAACGGCTTTGACGCCTTCCAGGATCAGCGTGGTGGCAACATCGGCGTAATCCTCGCGCGAGATTGGCCCGCCTTCCTTGAACCACATATAGACCCAGTTCATCATGCCAAACAGCGACATCGTCACGGGCATTACCAGCGGGCGCTCTGGGCGGTCGAGCTCGGGATGGATCGCGCGCAGCACGTTTGAGAAATAGCCCACGATCTTGCGTTCAAGTTTGGTCAGTTCTGCCTTCTGCGCATCCGAAAGCGCCGGTCCGGCATTCAGCTGAACCTTGTGCTGATCGTCAGCGCCACGATAGGCATCCAGCACCACCATCACCAAAGCCTTGAGCTGCTCATGGGGGGGTAGCGTGGTGTCATTTGCCTCGGCCAATGCGTAATCAAGGTCTTCAAGATGGGCCTGAATGATTGCGAAAATCAGCGCGTCTTTCGAGGGGTAATAATGATAGAGCAGCGATTTCGACACGCCCGCCTCAAGCGCGATTTGCGACATCGAGGCTTTCTCCATACCTTGAGAGGCAAAGACTCGGGCGGCATCGAGCAACAGGTTATGTTGCTTTTCTTCAAAATCGCTGGCGCGTGTTCTGGCCATGGGGGGCAGTCTCCTGATGGGCCTGAATGCTATAGGGGGCAAGTTTGCCCCCTATAGACTAGTGCGTATGTGATTGACCAGTCGGTCGGGTTATTCTTTGGGGCGATTGTCAATGACACGTTTGGCTTTGCCCTCAGAGCGCGCGATCTGTTCGGGATCGTGCACTTCGATCTTTGAGGACACACCGACCACCGATTTGATGTGATGGGCGAGCTCTTTGGACGCCGCAGCGCGGGCCTCGGCCGAGGCCCGCTCCGGCGTGGCTTCGACATGCACGATCATCGCATCCATCCGACCCGCGCGCACCAGCTCGATCTGGAAATGCGGCGCAAGGCCTTTGACCTTCAGGATTTGCTCTTCGATCTGCGTCGGGAAGACGTTGACGCCACGCAGGATCATCATGTCGTCGCTGCGCCCGGTGATCTTTTCGATCCGCCGCATCGAGCGCGCAGTGCCCGGCAAAAGACGCGTCAGATCGCGGGTGCGATAGCGCACCATCGGCAGCCCTTCCTTGGTGAGCGTGGTAAAGACAAGCTCGCCCATCTCGCCATCGGGCAGCACCTCGCCGGTGACGGGGTCGATGATCTCGGGGTAGAAGTGATCCTCCCAGACATGCAGCCCGTCTTTAGTCTCGACACATTCATTTGCAACGCCTGGCCCCATCACTTCAGATAGTCCATAAATATCAACGGCATGCATATCAAAAGCCTGCTCGATCTCTTCGCGCATCTTGTTGGTCCAGGGCTCGGCGCCAAAAATGCCGACCTTGAGAGAACTTTCGCGCGGATCAATCCCCTGACGGCGGAATTCGTCAAGGATCGAGAGCATATAGGACGGAGTCACCATGATGATTTCTGGCTTGAAATCTTGCATCAAGGTCACCTGACGCTCTGTCATCCCGCCCGAGATCGGCACAACCGTGCAGCCCAAGCGTTCCGCGCCGTAATGGGCCCCAAGCCCGCCGGTGAACAGCCCATAGCCATAGGCGATGTGGCAGATGTCGCCGGGCCGCCCGCCCGAGGCGCGGATAGAACGCGCGACGACATCGGCCCAGACATCGATATCGCCCTTGGTATAGCCCACCACCGTGGGTTTGCCGGTCGTGCCTGACGACCCATGCACGCGTACCAATTCCTTGCGCGGGACGGCGAACATGTCGAACGGGTAGTTGTCGCGCAGGTCCTGCTTGTAGGTGAAGGGGAATTTAGACAGATCGGACAGCGATTTGAGATCTTCGGGATGCACGCCATGCTCGTCAAAGCGTTTGCGATAGAAGGGTGAGTTTTCATAGGAATGCGTCAGCGAGCGCCGCATCCGGTGAAACTGCAGCGCCGAGATTTCGTCACGCGAGGCGGTCTCGATCGGATCGAGCATATCCTTGCTGGGGCTTAGGTTGATCATCTGGTTTCCTCCCAAAAATCATATGTCTTTTGTCGGCGTTTCATCCGACAAATGCGGTGTCCCGAGGCTGCGCGAATGGCCGCGAAACTCTGCGATCAAGGTTCCGTCTGCGCGCGCGATATGCACGTCATAGATGCCCGAGCGCCCGCGCCGTGACACCTCCCGAGCGGTGGCAATCAACTGATCACCGCTTGCCCCCGGCGCGATGTAGGTGATCGAGCAATGCTGCGCGACGGTGACTTGATTGTAGGTGTTGCAGGCAAAGGCAAAGGCGCTGTCGGCCAGTGTGAAAATGTAGCCGCCATGCGCCGTGCCGTGCCCGTTGGTCATGGCTTTGGTGATGGTCATCGCCAAAGTGGCGGCGCCCGGTGCGATGTGGCGCAACTCCATATCAAGGCGTTGCGAGGCGGAATCGTCGTTCCACATCGTGGCGGCGCAGGCCTCGGCAAGCTCTTGCGGTGTCATATCAGCGAGTGGTTTGAGATCTTTGGCCATGTTCAGCGCCCCGTGAAGTTTGCGGGACGTTTTTCCAGAAAGGCGGTGACGCCTTCGGCATAATCGTCAGTGAACCCGGCTTCGCGCTGGCAGTCGCGTTCCCGATCAAGATGTGTGTCAAGATCGCTTGTCGCAGCCTCCTGAATAAGGCGTTTGGTCAGGCCCAGACCCTTGGTCGGACCGGAAGCGAGTTTATTTGCAATGGCCAAGGCTTCGGTTTCCAGCGCATCATCGGCCACGGCGCGCCAGATTAGCCCCCAATCCGCCGCCATCTGCGCGGGCAGGGGTTCGGCCAGAAGGGTGAGGGCCTTGGCGCGCGGCTCGCCTAGAATGCGCGCCAGCGACCAACTTCCGCCGGCATCCGGGATCAACCCGATCTTGGAAAACGCCTGAATGAACTTTGCTGATTGCGCCGCCAGAACGATGTCGCAGGCAAAGGCAATATTCGCACCCGCTCCCGCGGCCACGCCATTGACCGCGCAAATGATCGGCTTTTCCAGGCTGCGGATCAGCCGCAGAAGCGGGTTGTAAAACGTCTCGATTGTCGCGCCCAGATCGGGCTTGGGGCCTCCCTTGCGCGGGTCGCGGTCACCCAGATCCTGGCCCGCGCAAAACCCCCGTCCGGCCCCCGTCAAAAGCACCGCGCGAATCGCGTCATCGTCGCGGGCGCGTTCCAGTGCGCTGCGCAGTGCGAGATGCATCTCTTCGTTAAAAGAGTTCAATTTTTCCGGGCGGTTGAGCGTTAGCTTTAAAACGCCAGCCTCCTGAAAGGAAAGCAAAGTTTGTGATGATGTCATGTCTGTCTCCCAGGCTCTTTTTTCGAGCCCCTCAAACAAATAGTTGCATAAACCGTCCGGTCGGTCAATGATACGAATCGAACTCTGGGAGGAGACATGACGGATTTCTTTGATCGCCATCGCGACTTGCTGGATCGTGCCGTGCATGCGTGGCGCGCGCGTGAATTCTGGACGCCTTTTCCCGAAACGCCTAGCACTAAAATTTACGGGGCCGATGCGCGCCGCGATGGTCATGCGGCTTATGAGGCGCTGCTTGGCACTACGTTTGCGTTGCCCGGCCATCCCGAAACCGCGCGCCTTGGGGCAGAGCGGTCTCCTTGGGGGCAAGATGTAGCCATTAGCTATCCTGCCGCCCCTCCGGCCGCGCTGATCGCGGCATCGAAGGCGGCGGGCGGCCAGTGGGCCAAAGCTTCGATGGAAGCGCGCGTTGGGGCGCTGATCGAGGCGCTGATCCGCCTGAACCAGATGTCATTCCTGATCGGCGAGGCCACGATGCACGCCACGGGCCAAGCCTTTGCGATGGCGTTTCAGGCCGGCGGCCCGCATGCCCAAGATCGTGGGCTTGAGGCAATCGCGGCCGCTTGGTTCGAGATGACGGCAACGGCACAAACGGCGATTTGGGAGAAGCTGCAGGGCAAATCCGATCCGCTGGTGATCGAAAAGCGCTGGCAATTGGTGCCGCGCGGCGTGGCGTTGGCAATCGGGTGCAATACCTTTCCGACGTGGAACAGCTATTCGGGTGTGTTTGCCAGTTTGGCGACGGGAAACACGGTGATCATAAAGCCGCACCCGCACGCGATCTTGCCGCTTGCGCTGACGGTCAAGGTCTTGCGTGAGGTGTTCGCCGAGGCCGGATTGCCACAGGACGCGGTGCTGCTGGCTGTCGATGCGCCCGGTGCCGAAATCACCAAGGAACTCGCAACCGACCCGGCTGTGGCGATTATCGACTACACGGGCTCATCCAGCTTTGCGGATTGGTTGCGCGCCAATGCCACTCAGGCGATTGTTTTCACAGAAGAAACCGGCGTTAACTCGTTAGTGATCACAGGCACCGACGATTTTGCGGGGATGTGCGCCAATCTCGCGTTTTCACTGTCGCTGTACTCGGGACAGATGTGTACCGCGCCGCAAAATATCTACATCCCGCGCGGTGGCATCGAAACCGCCGAGGGCAAAACGAGCTTTGACGCTGTGGTCGTGGGGATCGTGGCGGCAATCGACACCTTGCTGGCGGACGCCCAAGCCGCGTCGGCAATTTGCGGCACCATCGTGAACCCCGCGACGCTGGAACGTGTCGCGGCGGCGCGTCAAGCGGGGCAAGTGGTGCGCGAGAGCGGTCAGACAGGGGTAGGGCGCTCGGCCACGCCGCTTGTGGTGATGGTGGATGGGTCGGGGCCGGGCCTGCAAGACGACGAATGCTTTGGCCCGGTGAGCTTTGTAATCCCTTGCGATGATGCGCAAGATGCGATTGCGCGTGCCTCAGACATCGCGATGCGCAAAGGCGCGATTACCGCCGCGCTTTACGCCAATGACCCGGACTTGATCGCGCAGGCCGCGATGGCCTTTGCTGCAGCCGGGGTCAATCTGTCAGTCAATCTAACCGGCAATATCTATGTCAATCAGTCCGCTGCATTTTCCGACTTTCACGTCACCGGAGCCAATCCGGCAGGGAATGCCAGTTTGACTGACACCGCCTTCGTCGCGTCCCGGTTCCGGCGCGTGATGATCCGCTGGCCGAAAGCGTCCTAAGGAGAGACGCCAACAGCAAGCTTTGGTTTTGGAGAGTATGGGAGGACTATCTATGAAACTGTTAATGACAACGGCTGTAAGCGCACTTGTGGTGTTGGGAAGCACTGCGGCGATGGCAGATATCAAGCTGGGGGCAAGCCTGTCGGCTTCGGGCCCGGCGGCGTTCTTGGGCGATCCCGAGGCCAAGACCATCGAAATGATGGTTGATCAGATCAACGAAGCTGGCGGGATCAACGGCGAAAAGATTGATCTGGTGCTGTATGATGATGGCGGCGACCCGAACAAGGCGCGCACCTTTGCCACGCGCTTGGTTGAGGATGACGAGGTTGTCGCAATCATCGGCGGGTCGACCACCGGGACGACGATGTCGATCCTGTCGGTTGCCGAGGATGCCGAAGTTCCGTTTATCTCGCTGGCGGGTGCCATCCAGATTATTGATCCGGTGCGTAGATGGGTGTTCAAAACCCCCCATACAGATCGTATGGCCTGTGAAAAGATTTTCAGCGACATGCAGCAAAAAGGGATCACCAAGATCGGCATGATCTCGGGGACGGACGGATTTGGCGCCTCGATGCAGGCGCAATGCAAAGACGTTGCGCCCAAATACGCAATCGAGATCCTCGCGGACGAAACCTACGGTCCTCAAGACGCGGATATGACCCCGCAATTGACCAAAATCCGCAATACGGACGGGGTTCAGGCCATTCTCAACCCCGGTTTCGGTCAAGGCCCGGCCATCGTGACGCGTAACAAGGCCCAGCTCGGCATTGATCTGCCGCTTTATGAAAGCCATGGCGTTGCGTCAGATGGGTTCATCAAGCTCGCTGGGGCTGCAGCAGCCGAAGGTGTGCGCCTGCCGGGCACCGCGCTGCTGGTCGCCGCGATCCTACCCGATAGCGATCCGCAAAAGCCCGTCGTGACGGCCTATAAGGCTGCCTATGAGGCGAAATACGGTGAGACGGTTTCGACCTTTGGCGGCTATGCCCATGACGCGGTCGATTTGATGACCAATGCGATGAAGACGGGCGGCAGTGATCCTGCGGCCATTCGCGATGCGCTTGAGGCCACGCAAGGCTATGTCGGCACCACGGGCATCTACAGCTTCTCGCCCGAGGATCACCTTGGTCTCGATCTGTCGGCCTTCAAGATGCTTGAGATCCGCGACGGCGGCTGGACGCTGATCGACTAATCCACAGGCCAGGTTCCTGAGGCCGGGGCGGTTTTGCGATCGCCCCGGACATGGCCCAGACTTCATCGGAGACGTTCATGGACGCCTTGTTGCAATTTATGCTGTCCGGCGTGACGGTTGGCGCGGTTTATGCGCTGGTCGCGCTTGGGTTTACGATCATCTACAACGCCTCCGACGTGGTGAATTTCGCGCAAGGCGAATTCGTTATGCTGGGCGGGATGATCACGGTTTTCACCTATCAGGCAGGGCTGCCCTTACCCCTTGCGGCGGTTCTTGCGATTGCGATCACATCGCTGGTCGGGGTTGCGCTGAACAAGCTTGCGCTGGAACCCGCGCGCGGCGCACCCGTGGTGTCGCTGATCATCATCACCATCGGCGCCTCGATCTTTATCCGTGGCGCCGCGCAGCTGATCTTTGACAAGCAACTGCACCGCTTTCCGTCCTTTTCGGGCGATGCGCCGATCCACATCTTTGGCGCGACACTCGTGCCGCAAAGCCTGTGGGTGATTGGGGGCGCGGTGCTTGTTTTCATCGCTCTGTGGCTGTTCTTCACCAAGACGCTGACGGGCAAAGCGGTGCTGGCAACCGCAAATAACCGTCTTGCCGCGCAGCTTGTGGGCATCAATACCGGCTGGGTCATGACGCTGTCCTTCGCGCTTTCGGCGGCGATCGGGGCGCTGGCGGGCGTGCTTGTTACGCCGATCACGCTGGTGGGCTATGACGTGGGTGTCGGGCTCGCGCTCAAGGGCTTTGCCGCTGCGATGCTGGGCGGCATGGGCAACCCCAAGGGGGCGTTGGTCGGTGGTATCTCGCTGGGTCTGCTAGAGGCGCTGACCGCTGGCTACCTGAGTTCTCAATACAAAGACGCGGTCGCCTTCATCGTGATCCTCGCGGTGCTGTTCGTGATGCCTCAGGGCCTGTTCGGCAAAAGCACGACGGAGAGGGTCTAAACCATGAAACTGTCTTCGAAATGGATGCAATTGGCTGCACTCGCGGTGCTGGTTGCCGTGCTGCCGCTGTTCTTTCCCTCGGGCTATTATTACCGGGTCGGGGCGCTGATTTTTGTGAACGGGCTGGCGGTGACCGGGCTTGTGATCTTGATCGGCTATGCCGGGCAGATCAGCCTTGGCCATGCCGGTTTTGCCGGGATCGGCGGCTATGCCTGCGCGCTTGCGCCCGCCCATCTGGGCCTGCCGCCGTCACTGTCGATCCTTCTGGGGGCGGTGATCTCTGCGCTGCTGGCGATGTTGATCGGCAAGCCGATCCTTCGGTTGCGCGGCTATTATCTGGCGGTCGCGACGCTGGGCTTTGGCATCTTGGTCAGCATGGTGCTGACGAATGAGCGCGCCCTGACCGGGGGGCCCGACGGGATGGCGGTGCAAGGTCTTGCGCTGCGCAAAATCCTGCGGGGATGGGGTTGGAAGCTGACGAGCGGAGAGTTCTGGTATATCCTAAGTGCGCTGGCGATGCTGGTGGGCGTCTGGATCGCGCTCAATCTGTTCCAAAGCGCCACTGGGCGCGCCATGCGCGCGCTGCACGGCTCCGAGGTGGCGGCGCGCACCGTGGGCATTGATGTGGCCCGACTCAAGCTACAAGCCTTTGTTATCTCTGCCGTCTACGCATCGGTCGCGGGCTCGCTTCTGGCGCTGCAAAACCAGTTTGTCACGCCCGATATCGCAGGTTTCATGCACTCGATTGAGATGGTGACGATGGCGGTTCTTGGCGGCGTCGGTTCTGTCCTTGGCGCGGTGACGGGCAGTGCAATCCTGACGCTGCTGCCGCAGGTTCTGACGGTCTTTGCCGAATACGAACAGCTTGTGCTGGGGCTGGTGATGATCCTTGTGATGATTTTCCTGCCCCGTGGGCTGTTGCCCTCGATCGCGGCGAAGTTGAAGGGGAGGGGCGAATGAGCTTGCTGGAAGTATCGGGCCTTGGCATCGGCTTTGGCGGATTGCGTGCGGTCGATAATGTCGGGTTCTCCGCGCAGCCGGGTGAGATCGTGTCGATCATCGGCCCCAACGGCGCTGGAAAGACCACCTTGTTCAACATGATTTCGGGTGTCTATCTGCCCGATAGCGGCCATGTGCGCCTTGACGGGAAAGACGTGACCGCAGCCGAGCCGCATCGCCTTGCGCGCATGGGGCTGACCCGCACCTTTCAAAACCTGCAAATTTTTCAGGAAATGACGGTTCTTGAAAACGTGATCGTGGGCTTTCACCAAAGCGAAAGCGGCTCGTTGATCGCCGATCTGTTGGCTTTGCCTGCCGCGCGTCGACGCGCCCAGGCAGCGCGTGCTCAGGCCCAAGAGCTTCTCAAACGGGTGCGTCTGGACAAGGCCGCCGAAGAACTGGCGGGTAACCTGTCTTACGGCGCGCTCAAACGCCTTGAGATTGCACGCGCGCTTGCGATGCAGCCGCGCGTCTTGCTGCTGGATGAGCCCGCCGCAGGCTGCAACGCGGTCGAGACCGAAGAGATCGACCATCTGATCGCGGAACTGGCAAAGTCGGGCATTGCGATCTTGCTGGTCGAGCATGACATGAAGATGGTCATGCGGATCTCGAACCATATCGTCGTGCTCGATCACGGTGAAAAGATCGCCGAGGGCAGCCCCGAGAGCGTGTCGAAAAACCCTGCGGTGATCGCGGCCTATCTGGGCGCGGGAGATGAGGAGAGTGTCGATGCTGACAGTTGAGGGGCTACGCTCGGCCTATGGGCGCATCGAGGTGTTGCACGGCGTAGACCTAGAGGTCCGCTCGGGCGAAATCGTCACCGTTGTGGGCGCGAATGGCGCAGGCAAGACGACGCTGTTGCACTGCTTGTCGGGCACGCAGCCGGTCAGTGCGGGGCGCATTCATTTTCGCGGCGATGAGCTGACCACGGTGCCTGCTTATCGCCGCTTGCGGCGCGGATTGGCGCAATCGCCCGAGGGGCGGCAGATTTTCACCAACCTGTCGGTCGAGGAAAACCTGCGGCTGGGCGCGTTCCTGTTCACTGACGAGCGGGTCGAGCGCGATATGCAGGATGCTTTTGCGATGTTCCCGATCCTGCGCGAAAAGCGCAATCTGGTTGCGGGCGGATTGTCCGGCGGGCAGCAGCAGATGCTGGCGATTGCGCGCGCCTTGATGGGACGGCCGCATTGCCTGTTGCTTGATGAACCCTCGATGGGGCTGGCACCGCTGATTGTTGCGCAAATCTTTGAGGTGGTGGAAAGTCTGCGCGCGCGCGATGTCACGATCCTGCTGGTCGAACAAAATGCCTATGGCGCGCTCAAGATTGCGGATCGTGGCTATGTCATGGAAACCGGCCAGATCACGATGACCGGTCCCGCCGCCGAGTTGATCGCGGACCCGCGCATCCGCGAAGCCTATCTGGGAATCTGAAGAGGCCAATATGAACACTCCCGTTTCGATCCGTCCGCAGGGCGATATCGCCATCGTCACGCTCGACAACCCGCCCGTCAATGCGATCTCGGCGGCGGTGCGCAAAGCGCTGTGGCAGGCCGTCGAGGAGATCGATGCCGATCCGACCTTGCGCGCGGCAATCCTGATCTGTGAGGGCCGCACGTTCATTGCGGGCGCGGATGTGCGCGAATTCGGTCAGACCCCGGAGCCGCCGCATCTGCCCGATTTGGTGGATCATATCGAAGCCGCGCGCGTGCCTTGGATCGCCGCGATCCATGGTGCGGCCTTGGGCGGCGGGTTTGAGATCGCGATGGGGTGTCGGTTTCGCGTGGCCGTGCCGCAGGCAAAGATCGGCCTGCCAGAGGTCACGCTTGGGATCATCCCCGGTGCGTCGGGCACGGTGCGCACGCCGCGTCTGGCCGGGGTCGAGGTGGCGGTCGATCTGGTGACATCGGGCAAACCGATGGCGGCACCCAAGGCGCGCGAACACGGGCTGATTGATGCGGTGATTGAGGGCGATCTGGAGGCAGGCGCGATTGCTTTTGCCAAGGCGGCTTTGGCCAAACCCCTACCTGCGCCGATTTCAGAGCGCCCGGTCGCGGCGATGGATGACGCGTTCTGGGAGGCCAAGCGCAAACTGGCGGCAAAGCAGGGCCATCGCGCGCCGCTTGAGGCGCTGGCCGCGATCCGCCGGGCGACCGAGCTGCCTTTCACGGAGGCCATGGCCGCCGAGCGCGAGAGCTTTCTTGCGCTGCGCAGTTCGGATGAGGCGGCAGCATTGCGCGCGGTCTTCTTTGCCGAGCGCGCCGCGCCACGCCCCGACACGCTGCGCGACGTGAGCCCGCGTAAGCTGGCGCAGGTCGGCGTCGTGGGCGGTGGCACGATGGGGGCAGGGATCGCCGCAGCCCTGCGTAGCGCCGGGCTGCCGGTGGTGCTGATCGAGCGCGACGATCAGGCGCTGGCACGTGGGATCGACACGCTGGCCAAGACCTTTGCGGGTGCGATCAAGCGGGGCAAATTGACCGAAGAGGCGCGCGATGCGCTGATGGCCGGGGTCACGGGGGCCACCGATTATGCGGCCCTGTCAGAATGTGATCTGGTGATCGAGGCAGTTTTCGAGGAGTTGTCCGTCAAGCGTCAGGTCTTTGAAAGCCTGATCACGCACTGTCGTCGCGATGCGATCTTGGCCACGAACACCTCTTATATAGACCCGCGCGAGATTTTTGCGGGATTGCCGGGGGCTGAGCGCTTTATCGGGCTGCATTTCTTCAGCCCCGCCCAGATCATGAAGCTGCTGGAAATCGTACCGCTGCCAGAGACGGCGCCCGAGGTGCTGGCCACAGCCTTCGCGCTGGCCAAGCAGTTGAATAAAATCCCGGTTCGCGCTGGCATCTGCGAGGGGTTCATCGGCAATCGCATTCTCAAACGCTACCGCGCTGAGGCCGAAACTCTCGTGCGGGACAGTGTGCCGATTGCGCAGATCGACGCCGCGATGCGCGGCTATGGCTTTCGAATGGGGCCGTTTGAGGCGCAGGATCTGGGCGGGCTTGATATCGCCTATTTGCAACGCGAGGGCGCGCGCGCTGCGGGTCAGGACGTGCCTGAGACGCTCGGCGATATGCTCGTCAGGGCAGGGCGCAAAGGACAAAAAACCGGCGGCGGCTGGTATGATTACAGCCAAGGCGATCGCACGCCCCAGCCCTCAACGCGCGTGGCAGAGCTGCTTGCAGGCCATATCGCCAAGGACGCGCCCGCTTATGAAAATGCTCAGATCGCCGCGCAACTGATTGCCGCGATGGCAGCCGAAGGCGAGGCCATTCTTGACGAAGGGATCGCCGACAAGGCCAGCGATATCGATCTGGTCGAGATCCACGGCTACGGGTTCCCGCGCTGGAAAGGTGGCCCGATGTTTGCGAGTGGAAAACACCGCTAGAGCGCTCAGCCGCGCCTGTCCTAAGCCATTGCTTTGACAAGCGCGTCTGCCTTGGGTTTGAACTTGCGGATTGCGTCCTCTTTTACCGGGCCGTAGCCGCGAAATTGCATTGGTATTGCAAG
>JAFGWK010000297.1 GCA_016937195.1 Paracoccaceae bacterium
GCCGACCGTAAGGGCAAGACTGACGCTGACGATATCGCTACGCGCCGAAAGCCCGATCCCGCTCAGACCGATCATCGGACTTGTCGCAGGCCCCGACAGCGCCAGCACAAACGCCGCGCCCACAGTCGCGAGCAGACCGCCAAGGGCCGCCCATTCTGGCAAGCGCAGGCGGGGTGTGGCGCGCGCGGCGGGACGTATCAGCAGGTTGGCTCCGACACTCATCAGCAAAACCGTTGGGAGCAGTAGTAGATAGGACATGGCGATCTCCGTTTCGTTCGCGGCAGAGATAGCGGCAGCTCAAAATGAATAAAAATTCATTGTTTGGACGATTTCGTTCTGTTTAATAGAACGATGTCAGATCTGAATTATCATCATCTGCGCTATTTTCACGAGGTCGCGAAGGACGGAAACCTGACGCGCACGGCGGAGCGTCTCAACATTTCGCAATCCGCGCTTTCAACGCAGATCCGCACGCTCGAGCAGCGTATCGGTCAGCCGCTTTTCGAACGCCGCGGCCGACAATTGCTTCTCACCGAGGTTGGGCTTGTTGCGCTTGACTATTCGGAGCGGATTTTCGAGGCCGGTGAAGAGCTTGTGGCCACGTTACGGCAGGCCACGGTCGGGCGTCAGACGCTACGGGTTGGCGCGATCTCGACGCTCTCGCGCAATTTCCAGATCGGGTTTCTTGCCCCGGTGATCGGGCGCAAGGATGTCGAGATCGTGCTGCGTTCAGGAAATGCAGCCATGCTATTTGAAGCGCTGCAATCTATGGCCCTCGATGTCGTGCTGACCACCGAGCCACCGGCGCGCGACGTCTTTTCCAGCTTCATCGCCCATCGCGTCGCCGAGCAGAAGGTTTTGCTACATGGGACGCCGCACCGGCTGCGCCACGCAACGCTTGAGGAGGTGTTGACACAAGAGCCGGTGATCTTACCGACAGACAGCTCAATCCGCACCGGATTCGACAGCCTGATCTCGCGTTTAGGTCTGCGCCCGCAAGTGGTCGCAGAGGTCGATGATATGGCGATGATCCGCCTTCTGGCCCGCGAGGATGCGGGGATTGCGATCACGCCTGCAGTCGTTCTGGCCGATGAGCTGCGCGAGGGGCTGCTGATGAGCGCGCCCTTCGATCTCGACATTGTCGAGGATTTCTACGCCGTAACGTCGCAGCGCCGCTTCCCCAACCCAGTCGTGACAGAACTGCTGGAGAAAGCACGCGCGCCAGCGAAATAGCACCGAAATCTGGGCGCTGGCGACTCTGTTGCATACTTCGGCAGATAGATGAGTCTGCCTCTCTCCCCGGACGGTGCCAACCCGCGCCCTATGCCGCAAAACTTGTCGCTATTTCGAGCCCGGCAAATAAGTGCTTTGCACCTTCGCTGCTACGCGCTCTGCCGCGGCCAACGCGCCCTCCATATACCCCCCCATCTCAGGCGCGGTTTCGCTGGAAGCAAACTGCAGCCGCCCCTCCCACAGCCCTGCCAACACGGCGGGCAACCCATAATCGGGATGCGCGCGCAGCGGATCAATGTCACGCGGGCGCGCCGTCAGGGGCTCTCGCGCCCAATCCTGAAGGTAATGCGCCAACGGGCTCAACGCGCGGGGGCCGAAGAACCGCGCAAGTTGATCCAGCGCAGCTTGTGGCAGGGTGATCTGCTGAGCGTGGCGCGTGCGTGCATCCAGCCCGAAAAATCCAAACAACGCGGCGGGTTGCCCTGAACGCCCCGACGCATCGTGGATTTCCATTAGCGGCCCGCGTCGACTCATCGCATCGCCCGATAGCCCCTCGTCGCGCCAAAACGCGCGGTCGTAAACAGCGACAAATTTCGCATGTCCAGCCATCCAGGTCGGGATCGCGTCAAGCGCGCTCAGTTGCGCAGGCGTCAGCGCGGGCGCGATCGGCAGCGCCTGCGCGATGCGTGGCGGCACGGCCAGCACGACCTGATCGGCGCTGCATGATTGCCCACCCGCCAACGTGATCTGTACGCCTGCATCCGAGCGCGCAATCTGCGCAACCTCTGCGCGCAGATGCAGTCGATCTGGCGGCAAGCGTGACACGAGCGCGTCAATCAAAGCCACCAGACTGCCCTCTAGCCGCCAAGATCCCGACATCGAGGCATAGCCCATCCCGCGTTGAACCGAGCCGCTGACATCCTCAAAACTCAATGCGCCTTGGTCATATTGCGCGAATTTCGCCAGCCCAAGCGTGTCGATCAGCGCGGCGATCCGGGGCTGGCCGGGCCAAAACCACGAGGGGCCAAGATCCACCCGGCCCTGCGCGCTCTCAAACGCCTTGATGCGTCCGCCGAAACGGTCGCACGCCTCAAACAGCTCAAATGCGACACCCGCGCGCTGCAACTGATGCGCCAGCGCAAGGCCCGTCAGCCCTCCGCCGACAATAGCAACCTGCGTCTGCATCATTGGCGGACCAACGGGCCGCAATGCCACATCTCTGCGCGCCTACGCATCCGGCGCAGCCACAAAACGCAAATGCCGGGTCTTCATCCAGAGATCGCAGCCCGCATCCCCCGCAATGGCATTCAGCGGCGCGCCGTCGGGCAGACGCAGCCACGCACCTTGCCCAAGCGTATCGCCCTGCTCGCGGATTTCGCCGCGCAGCACGAATAGCTCAATCCCGCCCAGTTCCTCCACGCGCAATGTCGCCCCCGGCGCGAGGGTGAAATGGCTTACGACCTCACGGTCATCGCGGTGCAATTCGGAGCGCTCAACACCCGGCCCGACCGGTCTGCGCCCCTCGGAGATATGCTTGCGAAACTGATCGCGATCTGCGGCGTCAAACTGCCAAAGCTTGACGAAGATCGTGCAGCCCTCCTGCGCGCCCGGCGTATGGCGGGTGCCGGGCGGATTGCGCACATAGGTGCCCGCCGGATAATCGCCATGTTCGTCTTGAAACACTCCTTCGAGCACAAGAAACTCCTCGCCCCCGCCATGGGTATGGGGGGAAAATTTATACCCCGGCTCAAACCGCACAACACTGGTTGCGCGTGCCACCTCGTCGCCAATCCGGTCCAGCATGCGCCGCGCGACCCCGGCCGAGGGTGAGCCGACCCACTCCACCGCCTCGGATTGCACCAACACCCGTTTTGAAAAATCCGAATTGAGTTCCATGACATCTCCAGAGTTTCGCGCCTCACCCGAAGTAACCGGCTTGGGATGGCGCAGCTTCTCGCTTACGCCCCACCTATCGCGCGCGGATCAGATTTCAACAGTCGCGACAGCGCAACGCGGCCAATCCGGTTCTTCATGACGGCTGCCCCCCTCCTTGTCGATGCGCGCATCGCCGCTGGGGGAATAGACCAGCGATTACACCGGCGCAGCGGCGCTCCTGAGCGATTTTCCTAAAGCAGAGCAGCTTTTTGGCGCCCTCCCACCGAAACTGCGTTTCAACTGCCCGGCGGTGAATCGCAGATAGCGGGCAGGCTGGCGCCGCGCCGCAACCCGTTACGACAGGCTCCCCCTAAGTGTTCATGTCGGCAATTTCTCTCGCTGCAACTGTCCTATTCTGATCATGAGTACTCAGTCTAGTTGCGCTTGTGACGCAAAAATCCTGACGACTGCGAAAACAACGACGCCCTTAACGCGCCTAGGTAGCCTTGGCAGACCTCGTCC
>JAFGWK010000049.1 GCA_016937195.1 Paracoccaceae bacterium
CCCCGACCCGCCGCATCCCGCGCAATTCCGCAGCCATTCACACCACCGCCGATGACGAAAAGATCCACAGGATTTTGATATTTATCATCTGAAAGCATTGGCGTTCTTCCGTTTACGGTTTCCCGACTAAAAAGAGCGCATTTTGCGCGCAAGTCAACTTTTCACTTTCGGTTTTGATCGAAAATATGCGAATCGAAAATAATTCGATCAACTTCGCTACGAAACGAGCATTCTTAGGTGACAATGCCAACGCCTTGTGGCACCTGTAAGCGGGAGGGCTCCATGACGCTAAATGTTCGACAAAGCAAAATTCTGGAACGCGCACGCGATACGGGCAGCGTGGCGGTCGAAGATCTTGCCGATCAGTTCACCGTGTCCGTTCAAACGATCCGGCGCGATCTGTCCGAGCTTGCTGAGGCGGGTCTGATTGAGCGCGTTCATGGCGGCGCAGTGATTCGCGCCGGTGTGACAAATTTTGCCTATGACGCGCGTCGGCGGATGAATGAAGCTGCGAAGTCTGCGATTGCTAAGGCCTGCGCGCGCGCAATTCCGGACAATTGCTCGATCATCCTCAACCTTGGCACCACGACAGAGGCTGTGGCCCGTGAATTGCTAGGCCATCGCAATATTACGGTGGTGACGAATAACATAAACGTCGCCAATATCTTACTAGCGAACGACAGCTGTGACATCATGGTGGCCGGTGGTAATTTGCGTCGTGTGGATGGTGGCTTGGTTGGCGATTTGACCGCGGATTTCATCAATCAGTTCAAAGTTGATTATGCGGTCATCGGCGCATCGGCTCTGGATGACGAGGGCGACCTTCTCGATTTCGATCTGGCCGAGGTGCGTGTCAGCCGGATGATATTGCGTCGCGCGCGCAAGGTGTTTCTGGTCACGGACGCCTCGAAACTGGCGCGCACTGCACCCGTGCGACTGGCCTCCCTGAGTGAAATCGACACGCTCTTTATCGACGCAGCTTTACCCGAAGCGCTGCGCGAGCGTTGCGTCCAGTGGGACACCAACGTGCAGATCGTCTGACGCGCCACATCGTTTGCAAATGTCGGCGGAGAGTCTTGTGGCGCGACACGCGGAAAGGGATTGCAGCCACAGGGGGTGGCGCGTTATGGGCAGATTATGCCCAGATACGCATTTCAAATTGAATATGACGGCGGCCCCTTCGCCGGTTGGCAGCGCCAGATTAGCCAGTCTTCAGTTCAAGGCTCGATCGAAACGGCATTGGCCCGCCTTGAGCCCGGCCCCCATTCGGTCATTGCGGCTGGGCGCACCGACGCTGGCGTTCATGCCAGCGCTCAGGTGGCACATGTCGATCTGGAGAAAGACTGGGAAACCTACCGCCTTTCCGAAGCCCTCAACCACCATTTGCGCCCGCATCCCATCGCGATTTTGGCCTGTAAACGGGTCAGCGGCGATTTTCACGCCCGCTTTTCAGCGATCGAGCGGCGCTACGCGTTTCGCTTAGTGCAGCGCCGTGCACCGCTAACGTTTCAGGCGGGGCAGGTCTGGCACATTCGCAAACCGCTTGATCTGGACGCGATGCGCGCAGGTGCAGCCCATCTGATCGGTCATCACGACTTCACGACCTATCGCTCGACCTTTTGTCAGGCGAAATCCCCCTTGAAGACGATGGACGAGATAACGATCGAAGCGCACGAAATCGCGCACGGGATGGAGTATCGCTTTTATCTGCGCGCGCGCTCGTTCTTGCACAATCAGGTGCGCTCAATTGTTGGAACATTAGAGCGAGTCGGCGCAGGGTCTTGGGCCCCCGAACGCGTCAAAGAAGCGCTTGAAGCGCGGGATCGCGCGGCCTGCGGCCCCGTTTGCCCGCCGCAGGGATTGTATCTGGCTGGCGTTGGCTACCTCGACGACCCTTTCGCCTAAACAAAAGTCATTCCGCAGGGTGAGTGGCCGTGCGGTTGGGGGTATTGCGCTCTGGGATGACGCGCATCTGTTGGCTGTCCGGCGCATGGCCTTGCTGTTCATATTCGGGAATAGCGCGTGCAAGGATGGCAAGCATTTCTGCACAGTCATCACGTTCAACTGCCTCGTGCAGATCGCGTAGCATCGCAGCTGTTCCCCATTCCGACAGCCGATCCTCGCGCACACGAATTATCTTGGGGTGCGAGGTGGTTTCCGCCCCTTTGCGCACCATCAATTCCTCATGCAACTTCTCACCCAAACGCAGGCCAGTGGTGACAATCTCGATATCCCCGTCGGGATGCGCTGCGTCACGCACTTTATACCCGCGCATATCGATCATCCGGCGCGCAAGGTCGCGGATCAGTATCGGCTTACCCATATTGAGCACATAAACCTCGCCACCATCGGCAAGGCTTCCTGCCAGCAGCACCAGTCGCGCCGCCTCTTGGATGGTCATGAAATATCGGGTCACCCGAGGATCGGTCAGCGTCACAGGGCCACCACGGCGGATCTGTTCGTCAAACAATGGCACAACAGAGCCCGAAGACCCCAACACATTTCCGAACCGCACGATGGAAAAGATCGTCCTCTGGGCACGCTCTGCCATGTCCTGCACAACCAGCTCCGAAAGCCGTTTCGAGGCCCCCATCACCGATCCAGGACGCACCGCCTTATCAGAAGACACGAGCACAAACCGCGCGATGCCCGCTTCACGCGCAACGCGCGCCAGCACTTGCGTTGAAAATACGTTGTTTTGTAGCCCAGCACGTAGGTTCACCTCGACCAAAGGAACATGTTTGTAGGCGGCGGCATGCATCACCACATCCACCGCATTCTCCGCAAACAGTTTTGTCACCAGCACCGGATCAGCCGCAGAACCAAGCACGGGCACGATCTGCGTTCCAAATGGCTCAGCCAGTAGGCGCAATTCTTGATTCGCGGCGTAAAGTGCAAGCTCGGAGAGCTCAAGCAAGATCAATCGGGCCGGGTGGCAGGCAACGATTTGGCGGCACAGTTCGAGCCCGATCGAGCCCCCGGCACCCGACACCAGAACCGTGCTACCAGTATAGGCAACACAGTCTGCACTCAGCGCCTCGGAAAGATCATCGCGCCCCAGAAGATGCCCGGAATTGATTGGCTCAAGACGCGACACCAAAGCGCTATCATCCAAAAGTTGCGCGAACGCGGGCAGGGTCTCAACCGCGACACCAAGCCCCTCAAAGTGACGCGACAAGGCAGTCTTGCGATCTGCGGGCAGATCCGGATCGGCAAGGATCACGCGGTTGATATTATACAGCCCGCGTAGTTTCGCAGCCTTCGATACTGGATAGACGGTCAACCCGTTCACATGCGAGCCGCGCAGTGCCGGATTGTCATCGATAAAGCCGTAAACCATCACATCCGAACGCTCCATCATCTCGCGCGCCAGCTTGATACCGATGTATCCAGCGCCATAAAGAACAACGCGAGACACGACCTGAGATCGACGATAGAGCGCCGTGAGAAGCAGCAACATGCTACGCCGCAGCATGATATAGTTTAAGAAATATAGCATCCCGAAAAAGATCGGTACAGCGACCCCGACACTGTGAGCAGAGGTCGTATCCATCAGCCACGCCGAGAGCGCCAGACCAATGGACATCATCAAGGCGCGTATCATCGCATCGGCATCGAAATGCTTTAGCTGCACGCGATGCAGCCCGAACGCCATAGACAGACCACCTGCGACGCCCATCAAAACAGGTATATATCGGGGACCCAACTCAAAAATCGTGCGGTTATGTTCAAGAAGCAGAAGCGCGGCAATCCAACCGACAACCGGCACCATCGCCACATCAACCGATAAAAGGAAGAGATCCTTTTGTCGGCGCGTGAGGGCCATGAACCGTCTAAACATCTTTTAAAATACC
>JAFGWK010000050.1 GCA_016937195.1 Paracoccaceae bacterium
CAAGGGGGAAGTGGTGGACCCGGAGCGATTCGAACGCCCGACCCCTTGATTCGTAGTCAAGTGCTCTATCCAGCTGAGCTACGGGTCCGTGGGGGGCGATTTAGCCCCCGTAGCGGACCATTGCAAGGGCAAAACGCGCCCGATTTCTGAATTTATCCGAGAAAGCCGATTTGAGTCTTACAGACCTAGAGATCGGCACTCCCACGTTTGTCCGTCGCGCAGTCGAGCCCCTCGCTTGAGGGCAGGAACAGGCGGAACTCGGTGCCAGTTTCGTCGGTGCGCACGAGATCAAGGCGGCCGCCATGCCCGCGGATCAGTTCGGCTGCGATTGCCAGACCGAGCCCTGTGCCGCCGCTGCGTGCGCCGCCGGTGAAGGGTTGGAACAGGTGGTCGCGGGCGCGTGCAGGCAGGCCGGGACCGCTATCTTGCACGCGAATCCACCAGCCCTCGGCATTCTCGCCTGCCCCGATCTCAATCGTGCCCGGCGTGTTGGTCGCCTCGATGGCCTGACGGGCGTTGCGCACCAGATTGTTGAGCACGCGATAAAGCTGTTCGCGATCTGCGCGTATCACCAGATTGGGCGGCACATCGGTGATGAATTCGACGACGGTTGTTTCGCCCGGATGATCTTCATTTTCCAGCACCTCCTGGGCCAGTTCGGCCAGCATGAAGCGGGATAGAGAGGGGGGCGGCTCCTCGGCCTTACCAAAGGCAAGCGTTGATTCGCACAGGTTGATCGCGCGCCCGATAGAGCCCATCAGCTTGGGGGCTGCGCGCTGCACGCCGGGATCATCCGAACTTTCCATGCGATCCGCGAAAAGCTGCGCCGTGGTCAGGATGTTGCGCAGATCGTGGCTGATCTTGGCAACCGCCTGACCCAATTGGGCAAGACGCTCTTTTTGGCGTAGGGCTGCGGTGAGCTGCTTTTGCATCGAGGCTAAGGCTTCTTCAGCGACGCGTAATTCCTCGACACTGGCTTCGGGCGTGATAATGCGGCGCGTATCCTCAGGGGCCTCGGCATAAGACGCCATATGCGCCACCAGCCGTTTGATCGGAACCACCATCAACCGTCGCACCAGGAAAAACAGCAACACTGCCGTAATCACCGAGAACACCGCCGAAATCGACAATAGCCGCAGGCCGTATTCCACCATCGCGATTCGCATCGGTTCAGTGGCGAGTGTCACCTCGATTACGATGCCGCCCTGTTGCACCGGCTCCCCCAGAACCCGGATCACCTTATTGTCGAAATCAAACAGCGAATGCACGGCATCGCGAATCCGCGTCCATTCCGTCGAGTCGCGCAGATCATAGGTTTCCGTCACCGGCGAGGGGATTGGCGAGGACAGCACCAACTGGCGTACCGCATTGCGGCGCAACACCACGTTGAACACGCCCGCATTGGCCAGCAGTTCTTTTTCAAGATTGGGTTCGATCGTGGTGTCGGTGGTCAGCAGCGCAAGCGAGGCGATTTGCGCGCGCTCAAGCCGAGTGAGCAGATAATCCTCACGGAAATTGGCAAGGCCGGGCAATAGGATCAGCGCTTCGGCCAGGACGACGAAAACCGTCGTCAGGATCAGAAACCGTCCCGAAAGAGTGTTCACTGCCATCCGCCTATCATTTGCCGCAGCCCGTCGCCGAACTGCCTGTTTCTGCCTCTTTACGCCCGACCTGCCCCTCGGCGCAACTGCAAGCGATTTTGGGCAAGGATAGGGGCTGACCCGAGAGGGCAAAACCCCGGCATCGGTCACGTTTTTCCGTCACTACCATAAAAAGGCGCAAAAATCCGCACCGTCCGAATTGACTTGAGCGGATTGGGTCGCTAGAGACCGGGCTTCGAATGATAGCAGGCCTCGAATCTTGACGTTCAGGGGCCGCAACCGGAGTGACTACGATGAAACGCACGTTCCAGCCGTCGAATCTCGTTCGCGCCCGCCGTCATGGGTTTCGTTCCCGTATGGCGACCAAGGCAGGACGTAAGGTTCTCAATGCCCGTCGCGCTAAGGGCCGCAAGAGTCTCTCGGCTTAAGGCCTGACGACTCTGCATCTGACTTGATGACGCCGCCGGAGGCACTCGTGACTCGCCCTTAGGGTTGGGTTGCAGAGTGTAAACCGGCGGTTTCCGTTTGTTACTGTGCGCGACGTTCCCTGTCTTGTCCATGAGGGCCCTGCCCATGGCCGCGATCCGATCAGATGACCCAGTCCGCCCTGTCGCAACCCTGCGCCAGCGTCCCGATTACCTGCGCGCGGCCAGCGCTCAGCGCAAAGGCATGCCGGGGTTTCTACTGCAAGCGCGCTTACGCGGCACGGCAGAGCCTGCACCTGCGCAACTGATCCGCATCGGGTTCACCTGTTCCAAAAAGCTCGGCAATGGCGTGGCGCGCAACCGTGCCAAGCGGCGTCTGCGCGATATTGCCCGCGCTGTGATTCCCGCTGCGGGTCGTCCGGGATGGGACTATGTTCTTGTCGGTCGCCCCGAAGTCACGGCCACGCGCAATTTCGCGGATTTGAGCGCGGATCTTGAGGCCGCGCTGGCGGTGATCCATGATTTACCGATTCTGCCCTACCGCCCACGTGGCAAAGGCAAAAAAACCAAAGCGAAAACATGACTCCGCTTGCCCATATCCTTGCGGTGCCCGTGCGCGCCTATCGCCTGCTGTTAAGCCCTTGGGTCGGTCACGGCTGTCGCTATCAGCCCACCTGCTCGGCCTATACGCTTGAGGCGCTTGAGCGCCACGGCGCGATCAAAGGGAGTTATCTGGGGGCAAGGCGCATCTTGAGTTGCCATCCGTGGGGCGGGCATGGCTATGATCCGGTACCCGGTGCCGACCCCGAGTTTGACGCGCAGCATCGTTGCGGCCATGCCCATAAGGATCACCCGGACGCCTGAGAGCGCTGGCTGCCCGTGCGGTCTACAATAGGGCAAGATATGGCTAGTCGTGGTTTCCTTCGCGCGTCAGCTCTCCGCGAACGCGTCATCAATCCGAAGCTTAGGCGGTTCTGAGGCAGCATTGCCCTCAACGTGACCCTCGCCGTTCAGCGCAAGCCCAGCAAAATCCCAGAGCTTGGGATCAAGCAAATGCGAGGGGCGCGCGTTCATCAGCGCGCGGAACATCACCTGTCGGCGTCCGGGGCTGTTCTTCTCCCAGCCGTCGAGGATCTGCTTGACCTGCTGGCGTTGCAACCCGTCTTGGCTTCCGCACAGGTCGCAGGGAATGATGGGATAGTTCATCGCTCGCGCAAATCGCTCGCAATCTTGTTCGGCGACATGGGCAAGCGGGCGGAGCACGAAAAGATCGCCCTCTTCATTCACGAGCTTGGGCGGCATCGTCGCAAGTCGCCCGCCGTGAAATAGGTTCATGAAAAACGTCTCTAATATGTCGTCGCGGTGATGACCGAGCACCACGGCAGAGCAACCTTCTTCGCGCGCGACACGGTAAAGATTTCCGCGACGCAGGCGCGAGCACAGCGCACAAAATGTCCGCCCCTGTGGCACCTTATCCATGACGACAGAATAGGTGTCTTGGTATTCGATCCGGTGGGGAACCTGCATGCGTTCGAGAAACTCGGGCAGGACGGTCGCTGGAAAGCCCGGTTGCCCCTGATCGAGGTTGCAGGCCAACAGATCGACCGGAAGAAGGCCACGCCATTTCAGCTCGTAGAGAACCGCGAGCAAAGTGTAGCTGTCCTTGCCGCCAGACAGGCAGACAAGCCAGCGCGCATTGCGCCCTTGGACCATGCCGTATTGATCGACCGCCTCGCGGACTTGGCGAACGATCCGCTTGCGCAGCTTGCGGAATTCCGTCGACTGCGGTGCGCCATGAAAGAGGGGATGGATATCGTCAGAATTCTGGTACATGGCTTATGCCATAGGGCAAAGGCTTGGCCGCGAAAAGAGGCTAAGCTCTCGCTGGCACGCTGAAGCGCCGCCTGATGTCGACAATTGCCCGTCTAGGAGGGGGGGGGCGCTGCCCCTCTTTGCTGCGCAAATTCACCCCGGGATATTTTGGTCAAGAGGAAAGGGCGGTTGCGCAGGCGCGCCCCCTTCGACATGATCGCGCGGATTTCGCAACGGGAGATGGTGATGGCGTTCACATTGGCGACTTGGAATATCAACTCGGTGCGGCTGCGTGAGGGGCTAGTGTGCAAGCTGCTCAGCGAAGAAGCGCCCGATGTGTTGTGCCTGCAAGAATGCAAAAGCCCGGTTGAGAAAATCCCGACAGAGCAATTCCGCGCCTTGGGCTACACCCATATGATTGCGCGCGGTCAGAAGGGTTACAACGGCGTGGCGATCCTGTCCAAGCTGCCGATTGCCGAGGTCGCAGCGCATGATTTTGCTGATCTCGGCCATGCGCGCCACATTGCTGGGCAATTGGAAAATGGCGTCACGATTCACAACTTCTACGTTCCTGCTGGTGGCGATGTGCCTGATCGGGAGGTGAATGAGAAATTCGGCCAAAAGCTCGATTATCTGACGCAGATGCGTGATTATTTCCGGGCTGAGGGGGCCGAAAAGGCGATCCTCGTTGGCGATCTCAATATTGCCCCGCGTGAGGATGACGTCTGGAACCACAAGCAGTTGCTAAAGATCGTGTCGCATACGCCCATCGAGGTCGATCATCTGAACGCTGCGATGGAGGCGGGCGATTGGGTGGATGTGACGCGTCAGGATATTCCCGAGGGCCAGCTATATTCTTGGTGGAGCTATCGCGCGCGCGATTGGGATGCCGCGGATAAGGGACGCCGTCTGGATCACGTCTGGGCGACCTCGGATATCGCGGCGGCGGGTCATTCCAGCCGCGTCTTGCGCGCGGCACGCGGATGGGAGCAACCTTCGGATCACGCTCCGGTGTTTGCCAGTTTCGACCTTTGATTGGCCCTGACAAAGCGGGTGGCGAGGTGCAGGTTTCGCCCGGCGCTTAGCCCGAATAGCCCTGCCCAGATTGCGGCCGCAAGCGGTGCGGCGAGCGGGTTGGCGAACCAGTTCGCCCCCGACGCTGCGCCGTAATGCAGTGTGAATTCAAAGGTAAAAATCAAGAAGATCAAGACCAAGAGCATCGGGTCTCCCGGCGTTGTCATGTGCCGTGTGGCGCTGTCGATTTTGACCGTCCAGCGCGTCGCATGCAGCCAGCCCAGCCCCAGCCCAACCGCGCCGCCAATCACCGCCAATAATAGCTCAAACTGCGTGGCTTTTGGAAAAATCTCGAAAAACCCGTGTAGTCCCAAAGTGCCAAAGATGATGGGCATCAGGGCCAGACGCTCCACCCGGATCGTGCGGGCGCGTAGACGTTTCACGCCCATCCAGACCAACCCTGCAAACAGAAAATAAACGTATGTGGGAATATGTGACATGACACCGTCCTGTGTTGGATTGACATGTGCCACGGTAGACCCAATCTTAACGCTGTAAATATAAAGGCTGATCACAATGTCGCGCACCGAGCAACACGAGGGCACCTATCATCACGGCGATCTGCGCAAAGCAATATTGGACAGCGCGCGTGAGTTGCTCGAAGAAGGCGGGCCGCCTGCGTTAAGCTTGCGCGAGATTGCCCGCCGCGTCGGGGTGTCTGCGCCTGCCGCCTATCACCATTTCCGCAATCTTGAGGCCATCGCGCAAGCGGTGGCTGAGCAGGGGTTTGGCGACCTCGCAGCGAAGCTGGATGGTGCGCGATCGGGCGATGGCATGCACGCGATGGGGATGGCCTATATCGGTTTTGCACAGGCCAATTCGGGCCTGTATCGGCTGATGTTCTCCGATGGTCTCGCCGCGAAATCCGATGCTGGTTCAGCGCTGCAGGCGATGCGCGCGCAGGCCTTCGCGACGTTGCGCAAAGCTCTTGAACCGCAGGTGCCGCCTGATCAGACGCAGGCATTGGCGCTGTATCTGTGGTCGGTGACTCATGGCTTGGCGTTGTTGGCAATTGACGGGCAGTTGGGCGGGGCTGAGCGGGCGCAAGAGCAGATTGCGCAAGTGCTTGAGGTGACCGGACGCGCCTTGTCTCCGCTCGCGACGACCTGACGCAGGGCATTCTGGGTTTGCGTTTCCACCCGCACGCGCCATATAAAAACGGAAACTCCGAACCGGATGGAGACAGACATGTTAGAACTAGGTGCCACGCAAAAATCCGCCCCCACAGGCGATCTGATCAAGGATGTATCCGAGGCCAATTTTATGGCCGAGGTGGTCGAGAAATCGCAGACCGTGCCGGTCATTGTCGATTTTTGGGCACCGTGGTGTGGCCCGTGTAAACAACTTGGCCCGGCGCTTGAGGCCGAAGTCATGGCGGCAAAAGGCGCGGTCGTGATGGCTAAGGTTAATGTCGACGAGAACCAAGGGATTGCGGGCCAGTTGCGCGTGCAATCCATTCCGACGGTTTACGCGTTCTGGCAAGGCCAGCCGATCGATGGCTTCCAAGGCGCGCTGCCAGCATCTGAGATTAAGGCTTTCGTTGCCAAGGTGATCGAGGCGGCAGGCGGTGCGGATAATGGTCTAGCGGATGCTGTCGAGGCGGCCGAGGCGATGCTGACCGAGGGCGCAGCCGAAGATGCCGCCGAAACGTTCGCTGCGATCTTGGGTGAAGACCCGGAACTTGCCGAGGCGCATAGCGGATTGATCCGCGCGCGCATCGCTTTGGAGGATCTGGATGGCGCGGGGGCCGCGCTTGCGGGCGTGCCTGCCAAACTGACAGATACCGCCCCGATTGAGGCCGCGCGCGCGCAACTTGATTTGGCGAAACAGGCGCAATCGGCGGGCCCGCTGGACGACCTCAAGTCCAAGGTCGATGCCAACGCGGATGATCTTCAGGCGCGCTTTGACTATGCGCAGGCGCTGTACGCGGCGGGTGATGCGGCCGGAGCGGTGGATCAACTGCTGGACCTGTTCCGTCGAGATCGCGACTGGAATGATAGTGCGGCCAAGACTCAGCTTTTCACTATTTTCGACGCGCTCAAGCCCAATGATCCGGTTGTGCAGTCGGGTCGGCGTCGTTTGTCGTCGATGATATTTGCCTGATTTGTCCGATGACCTATCTCGGGGGAATGATTAAACACGGCGACCTGCCCGACACTCTTCCGCTTTTCCCGCTTCCCGGGGCGCTACTGCTGCCTCGGGCGCGGTTGCCTCTGCATATTTTCGAGCCCCGCTATTTGCAGATGATCGAGGATTGCATGAAAACTCCGCAGCGGCTGATCGGGATGATCCAGCCGATTAAGGGTCCAGAGGGACAGAACCACCTCAACGCGATTGGTTGCGCTGGCCGTCTCACAGGGTTTTCCGAGACTGAGGACGGGCGCTATATGATCACGCTTGCGGGTGTGTCGCGCTTTCGGTTCCTCAGCGAGAAAGAGGGTTTCACACCCTATCTGTGTGCGAACATTGATTGGAAGCCCTTCGCGCGCGATCTTGGTCCGGCTGAACACGATAGAGACTTTGATCGCGAGGCCTTTTTCGACTTGCTCGAGCGCTATTTCGTGGCCCAAGGGCTGGATACAGACTGGGAGTCTTTGCAGGAAGCCGAAGAGGAGTTACTAATCAATTCCCTTGGAATGCTGTTGCCGCTGGAGCCTGAGGATAAGCAGGCGATGCTTGAGGCTCCTTGTCTGTCGACCCGGCGCGAGACGCTAGTGACGCTGCTGGAATATGCGCTGCATGGTGGCAGTGAGGAGAAGCTGCAATGAGCGATGGGACCGACAAACGAGATACGGGTGCGCAATCAGATCGCGCCAAGCCGTTGTTTGATCGCCATATGCTAGAGGCGCTGGTTTGCCCGCTGACCCATGCAGTCTTGCACTATGACGCCGAGGCGCAGGAGCTGATTTCAAAGCCCGCTCATCTGGCGTTTCCGATCCGTGGCGGTATTCCGATTCTGCTGGAAGATGAAGCTCGCCGACTCGACGATTGAGCGCGACGATTAAAGTGGTCGCCCTTGCAGCAGGCGGGGCAGGGGGCCTGATAACCCTGCCGCTTGGCGCATAAAGCCTTGGCGCAGGGCAGGGAGCGCTTGCACAAGCCCCATGCCAATGTCGCGACCTGCGCGCAGAAGCGGATTATCGTTTGAAAACAGCTTGTTGACGCTATCCATGCCCAGCGCAAGCGCTGTGGAGTCAAACCGCCGCCAGCCTTGATAACGTTCCAACACATCTAGCGCGCCGATATCTTCACCACGTCGCATCGCTTCGACAAGCACTTCGGCGAGGGCCGCGACATCGCGCAGTCCAAGGTTTAAACCCTGACCCGCAATCGGATGTACGCCATGGGCAGCGTCGCCCACCAGTGCGACACGCGGCGCGGCATAGGATGTCGCGAGTGTCAGGTTCAGCGGATAGCTGAAGCGCGGCCCGGCCAGCTTGATGTCACCAAGAAAATCCCCAAACCGAGGGCGCAGAACGGCTAGAAAATCGGCGTCATCCAGTGCTGCGATGGATTGGGCGGTTTCGTCTTTCTCGCTCCAGACGATCGACGATCGGTTGCCCTTGAGCGGCAAGATCGCCAGCGGCCCCGAGGGCATGAAGAACTGATGCGCCACGCCGTTATGGGGCAGCTCATGCTCAATCGCGGCAACCAGCGCGGTCTGCCCATAGCCCCAGCCTTCGCGGGTGATGCCCGCACGTTCGGCCACGGCTGAGCGTCGCCCGTCCGCGCCAACTAGCAGCTTGCTACGCAGCGTGCGCCCATCCGACAGTGTCGCCGTAATGGCGCCTGGTTCAACCAACTGATCGCTAACCTGCGTGTCATGGATCAGAGTGATCGCAGGATTTGCCTCCATCGCATCCAGAAAAGCGCGATAGAGAAAGCGATCTTCAAGCATATAACCCACTGGAGCCTGATCCAACTCGCGCGCGTCGAAATGCAGGAAAAACGGGGACGCGCCTTCGCCAGCATGACCATCGCTGGCTTTGACTTCCATCATCGGCTGCGCGGTATCGGCCAGCCCCTTCCAGACCCCAAGCGTGGCCAGCAATTTCTGCGAGGCAATCGCCAAAGCATACGCGCGCCCATCGAACGTATCGGTGGCGCGTTGGCGGGCGGGCGCAGCATCGACCAAGGTGACGCTGACACCTGCGGACGCTAATGCAAGCGCCAATGCGGGGCCGTTCAGCCCGCCACCGGCGATAAGGACATCTGAATCATATTTCATGATGCTTACTATGGCGCGCCGTCCGGGATTGTCCATGCGCGCCAGTGTCGCTAGCGTGACGTCAAATAGGTAAGGAGACGGGCATGGATTGGCGGCTGGCAGGTGCGGTGGAACAGGGGCGCGCGATTGCGGCAGGCCAGCTTGATCCGGTAGAGCAAACCGAAGCCTATCTGGAGGCAGCCCAGCACAGCAATAACATCTATGCCCGCCTCACGCCGCAGCGCGCCCGCGACGAGGCAATGGCTGGGCATCAACGCGCCAAATCGGGGCAGCGGCGCGGTGTGCTGGATGGGGTCGCGTTGAGCTGGAAGGACTTGTTTGATACCGCAGGTGTTGCGACAGAGTCCGGCTCGCGCTTGCTCGCAGGCCGGGTGCCTGATGCAGATGCCGAGGTCTTGACGCAGGCCACCCTTGGGGGCGCGGTCTGTCTGGGCAAGACCCACATGACCGAATTGGCGTTCTCGGGGCTTGGCGTGAACCCGATGACGGCCACGCCGGGCAATATACATGATGCAAAGTTGGCACCGGGCGGCTCGTCCTCGGGGGCGGCGCTCTCGGTCGCGCGTGGGCTGGCGGCGGGGGCAATTGGCTCTGACACGGGTGGCTCGGTGCGCATTCCAGCGGCTTGGAACGATCTTGTTGGGCTGAAAACGACGCATGGCCGTGTGTCATCGCGCGGGGTCGTTCCGCTGTGCCGCAGCTTTGATACCGTTGGCCCGCTTACGCGCAATGTCGAGGATTGTGCCCATATTCTGGCGCTGATTGAGGGGCGTAATCCGCCAGATTTGCGCGACGCTTCTCTAAAGGGGGCACGGCTGCTGGTGTTGGAAGGGCTGCCGTTTGAGGGCACACGCGAAAAACCGGTGCAGGGGTTTGAGACGGCGGTGGATCGCCTTGCCAAGGCGGGTGCTGTGATAGAGCGGCGTGGTTTGTCGATGGTGGCGCCTGCGATGGATCTGTCGGGCATTTTGTTTGCCCCCGAGGCATATGGCGAGTGGAAACACCTGATCGAAGCGACCCCGGACAAGATGTATCCGCTGATTTTGGAGCGCTTCCGCTCCGGGCGTGGTGTGCTGGCCTCTGACTATGTGGCGGGCTGGCACGCGCTGACGGGCTATCGCGCGGATTATCTGGCGGCGACGGCGCAATATGACGCCGTGTTGGTGCCCACCGCGCCGATCGAGCCACCCGATGCGCAACGTTTGTTGACCGATAAGGCCTATTTCGAGACAGAAAACCTGCTAGCGCTGCGCAATACACGGATCGGCAATATTTTGGGTCTTTGTGTGCTGACACTGCCAACGGGCGTCGCGTCATGCGGGATTTCCCTGATGGGCGCGCCGATGGCCGAGGATCGCCTGCTGCGTCTTGGGATGGCCGCAGAATCAGCGCTCGTCTGAAAAGTCACAGTCTTGTGTGTCAAGCTACTTTAAGCGCTGTCTTTTTCTGGACGCAGGCGCTTGGGTTTTGTAACCTATGTATCAATACGGGGCGAAATAGACTCCGAACCATGAGGCACAGATGGATTTTCCCGAGCGGTTTTCGAACCTGCCCGAATATGCATTCCCACGTTTGCGGGGGCTGCTTGATTCGTACGCGCCCGGCGGCGCGCCCCTCGCGATGTCCATCGGCGAGCCGCGTCATCCCATGCCCGATTTCGTCGGCGAGGTGATTGCGCAAAGTCTTGAAGAGTTTGGAAAATACCCGGCCAATGACGGCACGCCAGAGCTGCTATCTGCGATCTCAAGCTGGTTGAAGCGACGCTACGATGTTGCGATTGGCCCCGAGCGGATCATCGCGCTCAATGGCACCCGCGAAGGGTTGTTCAATGCGGCGATGGCGCTGGCGCCCGAGCTAAAGAACGGAAAAACGCCCGCGATCCTGATCCCGAACCCGTTTTATCAGGTCTACGCCGTGGCGGCGGCAGCGGTCGGCGCAGAGCCGATCTTTGTGCCCGCAGGCCCCGATACTGATTTTCTGCCTGATTATTCGGCACTTGCGCCCGAGCTTCTGGATCGCGTGAGCGTGGCCTATCTGTGCTCACCGTCGAACCCGCAGGGTGCGGTGGCCTCGCGCGACTATTTGGCGAACCTGCTGGCGCTGGCCGAAAAGCACGATTTCCGCATCTTCGCGGATGAATGCTATTCTGAGATCTGGCGCGAGGCAGCGCCCGTAGGTGCCGCCCAAGTCGCGGCAGAACAGGGGATCGACCCTGAGCGTGTGGTGATTTTCCACTCACTCTCGAAACGTTCGAACTTGCCGGGGTTGCGCTCGGGCTTTTTGGCCGCTGGGCCTGAAAGCATCCGCCATCTTCGCCGCTTGCGCGCTTATGCCGGTGCGCCGCTGCCTCAGCCGTTGCAACGTGTCGCCGAACGCGCTTGGGCGGATGAGGCGCATGTGATCGAAAGCCGCCGGCTTTATAACGAGAAATACGACATCGCAGGGGCGGTGTTTACGGGGCTGGACGGGTTCAAACTGCCCGATGGCGGTTTTTTCCTTTGGCTGCCCGTCAAAGATGGCGAGGCGGCCACGCTGAAACTGTGGCAAGAGACCGGTATCCGGGTCTTGCCGGGTGCCTATCTGGCGCGCGACGTAAATGGAGAAAATCCCGGTAAGGGATTCATACGGGTGGCCTTGGTCGCCCCAAAAGAAGAAACGCAGCGCGGGCTTATTCAGCTACGCGACTGCCTATACGGTTGAGGACGGTAGGTTATGGCATCTTATCAGGTACGACAGCGCGATCCCCTATTCGATCAGGATACGCAGGCAGTTCTTGAACGGCGCGGCAAAGAGTTGGTGGGGGCCGTTCTGGTTCTGATCGGCGTTCTTGCGGCGATGATGCTGTTTTCCTACGCCCCCGAAGACCCCAGTTGGATGGCGGCCTCGGATCAACCCGTGCAGAACTGGCTGGGCCGGATCGGCGCGGGGATTGCTTCGCCGCTGTTCGTGATTGTCGGTCATGGCGCGTGGCTGCTACCTGCCGCCTTCCTGGTCTGGGGGGGGCGCCTGATCACCCATCGCGGTGAGGATCGCGTCCTGTCGCGCATGATTTTTTTCCCGATCGCCGTGGCGATTGCTGCCGTTTACGCGGCTTTGCTGGTGCCCGGTGCCCAATGGGGACAGGCTTTTGGTCTGGGCGGGCATTTTGGCGATATGATCGCGGGGTCGCTGCTAGGCATCGTGCCCGTCTCGGGGGCTTTCGGGCTCAAGGTGTTGTCGCTGGTCTTAGCGGTCGCGATGCTGGCGATGGCAGCGTTTGTGCTGGGCTTCACCAAGCCTGAACTGCGCGCGATCCTGCGTTTTATGTGGTTGGGAACGGTGGCGGTTTATGTTGGCGTGATGAACCTGCTGGGCAAGGGCGCATCGGCCTCGGTGAACGGGGCACGTCTTGCAGCCGAACGCGCCCGCGAACGTAAAGCGCAAGCCGCAGAACGCGCTGCTGAGCAGGCGGCTTGGGAAGAGCAACAGGCCTTGGCCGCGGGCCATTGGGCCCCCGAAGTCGAGCCTGCGCGCCCCTCGCTACTCTCGCGTATTCGTCGCCCGGTTGAACCGGAATATGATGTTTATGATCCCACGCCCGAGTTGTTTGAGACCGAGCCGCACTGGGATAGTTTGCCTCAAGAAGCCCCAAGCAATGACCGTATTCGCGCGCGCATAACGCAAGCCGTGCAAAACCGTAAAACGGCGGCGGTGGCCCCCGATTACGCTGCGGGGGCTGCACCCCGCTTGGCCCATGATCTGCCCGAGGCGATGATTGCGCCTGAACCTCAAGCGCCTGCTTCGGTTCTGGCAGCCGTGGCAAAACGTCTTGCGCGCGCGCCGCGTCAGCCTCAGATCAGCGCGGCGCAACCTGCGATGCGCGCCGAGCCGATGCTGCGCGCAGAGCCGCCCTTGCACGCCGCGCCGCGCTACATGCCCGGTCACGCGCCGGCCGCCGCGGTGACGCGCGAAGCGCCTGCGGAGCAAGGTTATGATTGGACCCATCCCGACTGGACGCCACCCGAAGAAGGCGATGGCGACGTGATGGAGCTGCGCACCGATCATTTCTACTCGGGCGATGAGGGGGCCTTTGACGTGGCCACCGGCGAGACGCAATGGGTGGAAGAGCCGACGAACGATTCCTACGAGGCTTATCAGGCCTATGAGGCTGAGGTTCCTGAACTGCCCGCCGCCGCGCGCGGATTGGACCGTAAGGTCATCAAGCAGCCCGAAGCCAAACGCGTTGTGCAGCCGATCAGCAAACCTGCAGCACCCTCGCGTCGTGCCATTGAAGAGGCACAGCCGAAACTGGCATTCGAGGCCAAGCCGAGCGTGCCTTATGAAATGCCGCCGCTTTCGCTGTTGACCAATCCGGTCTCAATTCAGCGTCACCAACTTTCGGATGAAGCGTTGGAAGAAAATGCGCGGATGCTGGAATCGGTGCTCGATGATTACGGCGTTAAGGGAGAGATCGTTTCGGTCCGTCCCGGTCCTGTGGTCACGATGTATGAACTTGAACCCGCACCGGGGCTCAAGGCGAGCCGTGTGATCGGTCTGGCCGATGATATCGCACGCTCGATGTCGGCACTGTCTGCACGGGTCTCGACCGTGCCGGGGCGGTCTGTGATCGGCATCGAACTGCCCAATGAGCATCGCGAAAAGGTCGTGCTGCGCGAGATCCTCTCGGCGCGCGATTTCGACGACAAGAACATCAAGCTGCCGCTGGCGCTTGGCAAAACCATCGGCGGCGAACCGATCGTGACCAACCTCGCCAAGATGCCCCACCTGCTGATCGCGGGCACCACGGGATCTGGTAAATCGGTGGCGATCAACACGATGATCCTGTCGCTGCTGTATCGGCTGTCGCCTGAAGAATGCCGATTGATCATGATCGACCCGAAGATGCTGGAATTGTCGGTTTATGACGGCATCCCGCATTTGCTGAGCCCGGTTGTGACCGATCCGAAAAAGGCGGTTGTGGCGTTGAAATGGGTGGTCTCCGAAATGGAGGACCGCTACCGTAAAATGTCCAAAATGGGCGTGCGCAACATTGAAGGCTATAACGGTCGCGTCAAAGAAAGCCTTGAAAAAGGCGAGATGTTCAAGCGCACCGTGCAGACCGGTTTCGATGAGGAGACCGGTGAGCCGATCTTTGAAACGGATGAATTCCAGCCCGCAACCCTGCCTTATATCGTCGTGATCGTCGACGAGATGGCCGATCTGATGATGGTCGCGGGCAAAGAGATCGAGGCCTGCATTCAACGTCTGGCGCAGATGGCGCGGGCCTCGGGCATTCACCTGATCATGGCCACGCAGCGCCCCTCGGTCGATGTCATCACTGGCACGATCAAGGCCAACTTCCCGACCCGGATTTCCTTCCAGGTGACCTCAAAAATCGACTCGCGCACCATCTTGGGTGAGCAGGGGGCCGAGCAGCTTCTGGGAATGGGCGACATGCTGTATATGGCGGGCGGCGGTAAGATCACGCGCTGCCACGGGCCGTTTGTATCTGATGAAGAAGTCGAAGAAATCGTTAACCATCTCAAGAGCTTCGGGCCGCCGGAATATATGTCGGGCGTGGTCGACGGGCCTGATGATGACACTGCATCCGATATCGACGCGGTGCTGGGGCTGAACACTGGTGGCAATACCGGGGGTGAAGACGCGCTGTATGATCAGGCTGTAGCGATCGTGATCAAGGATCGTAAATGCTCGACCTCTTACATCCAGCGCAAACTTGGGATCGGCTATAATAAGGCCGCGAAACTAGTTGAGCAGATGGAAGATCAAAGCATTGTCAGTGCAGCCAACCATGTCGGCAAGCGCGAGATCCTTGTGCCCGAACAGGGATAGGCCAGCGCGTTCAGCGGCACGAAATCGCTCAATTTTCCGAAAAGCCCCGGCACAATATCACGCCGGGGCTTTTCCTTTGCGCCAGAGCGCTTAAGTTCAACGGCATGAAACAGATACGCATCCTTTTGGCCGCCGTGTTCACGCTGGCATTCGCGCTTCCGGCTATGGCCGAAAAGCTGTCGCTCAACGCCATTTCGGCCTATCTCAATGACTTGAAAACAGCCTCGGCGGATTTCACGCAGGTCAATTCCGACGGGTCGATTGGGACCGGAAAGCTGTATCTCAAGCGGCCCGGTCAGGCGCGGTTTCAGTATAATTCAGATAAAACGCTGGTCTTGGCCACGGCCAATCGGGTGGCGATATTTGATCCGAAATCGAACCAGCCACCCGAACAATACCCGCTGAAAAAGACGCCATTAAACTTGATTTTGGCCAGCAATATTGACCTGAATCGCAACAAGATGGTGACCGGGTATAGCTCTGACGGGGCGAAAACGCTGGTGACAGCACAAGACCCGGAGCATCCCGACTATGGCTCGATCCAGCTTGTGTTTACCGCCAACCCGGTCGAGCTGCGCCAATGGGTGATCACCGATCAGGCTGGCGCCAAGACGACGACGATCCTGAACAACCTTCAAAAAGGTGGAGATTACCCATCCTCGCTGTTCTCGATTGACCTTCAGATAGCGCGGGGCAGATGAGCCCTGCGCATCGCCTAGCGGCGACAGCTTTCTAGCTGAATCTCATACATCTGGGCGCGGGCTGCGACGCGATTTGCCACCGCCAGAAGCCACGTTTTCGAGCGATGCGTTCCGCGCGCATAGCCGCCACGACCTTCGTGATAGGCGAGATACTGGTCGCGCGCATCCGATTTGGAAATCCCAAGCTGCTTGGTCGTTCCATCCATATACCAGCCCATAAAATCAGTGGCATCGCTAATGCGATTGCGCTTGGCGCCAAAGCTGCGGGTGTCTTTGCGATATTCATCCCAAGTCGCATCGAGCGCCTGACTGTACCCGTAAGCCGAACTTTGACGCCCGATCGGGATAATACCAAGCGCAAAGCGGTTGGGGGTCTTGGCATTGCCGTCGAACTTGCTTTCTTGGTGGATCGTGGCCATCTGCACGGCGACCGGGACACCCCAGCGGGCTTGGGTCCTGCGCATCGCAGAGTAGTATTGCGGGCGTTCACGCACTATTGCGCAGGCGTCATCAAGGTTGCGCGGCGGTTTCGGTGGGCCGCCGCAGGCGGCAACCAACACCACAAGCCCAAGGGCGAGAATTTTCTTCATCACTGCTCTTCTTTGCTCTGACGGCTTATTTATAGTTATATTAGGCTGTTTTTCCCGTTTCGGAAACCGCAAAGGTGCAGGGATTCGCAAAGACTGTTCGATTCGACGGCACAGACTGTTTCCGGCAAAAATGGGGCATAAATGTGGACATCGTGGCCCTTCACAAATTAGTAATGAAAAAAGAGGGGTCGCAATGCACAGTTCTCAGGCGAAATATCATATTGGCCAGATCGTACGGCATCGAAAGCATCCCTTCCGGGGCGTTGTGTTCGATGTTGATGCGGTTTTTTCCAATTCGCAAGCGTGGTACGAAGCGATCCCCGAAGACGTGCGCCCAAGTAAAGAACAGCCGTTCTATCATCTGCTCGCCGAGAATGATGATAGCTTTTACGTCGCTTATGTGTCGGAACAAAATCTTATCGCAGATCGCACCGGTGAGCCGGTGAGCCATCCCGATCTGCCGGATTTGTTTGGCGATTTCGACAATGGTGCCTATCCGGTACAGTTTCAGCTCAACTGACTGAGACTATCCAGCCGTTCGTTACAGAAACGGCGTAAGCGGTAGGCGGAACGCCAGAAGATTGCGGTTGTCGTCGCGCGTATACCCCAGATTGGTCGCCAGATCGCGGATCAGAAACCAGCCAAATCCTCCTTCAGGCAGGCTTTCGGGGCTAGGTCTGGATATGGTGTTATCCGTCTGGGACAGACATGTCATGGGCAACGGCACACCATCATCACTGACCGAGCAGCTAAGCCCTTGCGTATCGCGCACCATCGA
>JAFGWK010000298.1 GCA_016937195.1 Paracoccaceae bacterium
CCCTCATAGCCTTCTCGTCGCCAGCGCAAGAAGCGAGCGACCTGTCGACATTGCGGATGCTTGGCGAGTGCCGAGGGTGCACTTTCGACGGGGTGAACCTGTCAGACCGCAAGCTCACTGGAATGGACCTTACGGAGGCGACGTTGCGCAACGTTGATTTTGGCGGTGCGGAACTTAATATCACGCTTTTCGATTTCGCGGTGCTTGAGAATGTCTCTTTTGACCGTGCCGACCTCGGTGGCGCAAGTTTCCGTGGCGCCCGACTAATAAACGTGACTTTTGAAGGTGCGGATCTTCAAGCCGCCGTTTTTGAAGATGCAATTCTGGAGAACACGGACCTCATGGCCGGGCGGCTCTGCCTAACTCAAATGCCGGGCGAAAATACCAACAGTACTGAGTGCGATTGACTGCTGCGACGCCGCATCAATTGATCGTGCACGTGGCCCTCGTCCGTTCCGGAGCAGATGTGCATCTCGAATGCTTGGAATTCAAGTCATGCGCCGGGATGTGATCTTGCTGGCGCGCTCCTTTGCGTTGATCGCCGTGGCATAAATTTTTGCGATCTCCGATGAAAACCGCTCGACGGAATGGTGTTGCGCCTCTTCGAGCGCCGCCCGCGCCAATTTCTCACGTTCGGACCGGTTCACGAGTAGGGCATGGACTGCATCGGTCCAGGCGTCCAGGTCTTCCTCCGTCAGGACACCGGTTCGATGGTTCTGAACGAAGGCATCGACGCCGCTTGCGTTCACCGCCACGACCGGAAGGCCAGCGGCCATGGCTTCCAGAACGACCATTCCCTGTGTTTCGGAGACCGAGGTGAAGACGAACAACCGTGCCAAGTTCAGGTAATCCGGAATGTCTTGGAGCGGCACGCTTCCCACCAGTCTGACCTCGGAGGTCAAATCGGCATCGCGAATGTTGCCGGTCAGGCGCGCGCGCTCGTCACCTTCACCGAGGATCAACAGTCGAAAAGGCGGGGCGTGTCGGCCCTTAAGCTCTTTCATCGCTGCGATCAGGAAATCGAGATTCTTCTCCTTCGAGAGGCGCGAGATGGTCACAAGAATCATGCGCCCGTCCGGATTGTAGCGCGCATTGAGTTCTTCAAGGCGCGTGGGGTCGCTCTGGCGGAATCGTTCGACTTCGATGCCGGTCGGGTGAACGTGAACGGGCCCGTCGACGCCGATCAGGCGGACGTAGTCTCGAGTGACCGGCGTCGGAACGATGATCTCGTTGCACTGGTTGGCAAAGCGTCGCACCAACCAATGCGCGATCACGTTCCGGAAGAGTGCGCCCGGCAAGGGTATGGCGTGAGCGAACTGCTCGAGCCGAGTATGATAAGTAAAAACCGCAGGCACATGCAGTCTTCGCGCCATCCGGAGCCCGAGTGAGCCAAGCCAGTAGGGGTGGTGTAGATGAATAATGTCCGGCTGAAATTCTCGAACTGCCCGCCAGGTTTGACGGTGGAAAGGATTTGCCAGCCGAAACGTCGCGCCCAGTCTGATCAGGATGGGAATGCGAAAAACGCCCTCTTCCGGCCTCTGGTCATCGTAGCTCGGTGCGCACAACATCACCCGGTGTCCCTGGCGTTCCAGACCCGCTTTTAGCCTGTTGACTGAGATTGCCACACCATTGATGGAGGGCAGATAGGTGTTGCTGAACATGGCGATGCGAAGTGGGCCACCTGGATCGACTGGTACGCGAAATTCGTAATCCGGGTAGTACCGCCGTTCCCGAAACAGCCGATTGTAGAGATACATGGCCGTCAGCACGAAGGCCGAGAAGATCACAAGGAAATTAAGCCATCCGACATAGAACAGGGCGTAGACAAAAAACCAGAGCCCCTCAATGCGCTGCGCAAGCGGTGTCGGGGCGGTATCGATGCGGACGAGGTTGGTCTGTATGCCGTCTTGATTGGCGGTCAGTTCGAAGTAGTGATAGAAGTTCGTCTCATCGTTGACGACAAGGCCGCCAGCGCCTCCGGTCACGATATGTCTGATCCCGTCAACGACCTGATCAGAGTAGGTGGCGGCACCCGCCGAGATCACCATGTCCACGCCAAGGCGGCTTAAAAGCGTAAGGAGCCTGTCCTGATCTTCCGGCTCGGACCATGCGCCGCGGTCCGGTTCGAAAAGGGTCTCATGTTCGGGTGGGACAAGAGGATGCCCCGCGAAGACAATCACGGGTCTTGCTTCTTCAGTCTCCAGAATGTCGCGTAGCCACCTCTCCTGCCAGTCGGTGGGTGTGCGTCCTGTGGCGTCGAGAAAAACGAGCCGCGCTTGCGGAAGCGCGATCGAGTAGAAGTGTGGTCCGAACCGCTGGTAGAACCGGGTGCTTCCGAATTCCTCGAACTCGTTTTCACCGAAGGTCAGGAGATAGGGAATATCCAGGTGAGAAAGGATCTGAAGGATGGAGCGATATTTATCCTCTCCGCCGCCACTGACGATATTGCCCGCAGAGACGACGAAATCCACGTCCGAAGCATTGATCCTTGGGATCACCTCCCGCTCCAGCATACCGATGGAATTGTTACCCTCTCCGACAACGGCGAACCTGATTGATCCGCCAGAGGTTGCGGTCGCTTCGATCCTGTCTATCTGTTTCACGAGCAGCGCGCTGGCATCAGGTGCGGCAACATAGAGATAGGCACGGTAGCATGCGACGGTCAGAACGATGGCGAGATTGGCATAGAAGAAAAGGGAGAGAAGTGCGCGGTTCATACAGCTGTGGTCCTTGGACGCAGGGCGAAGACCGACACGATCATCCCGATGGCCATGCCCAGATAAATGACCAAAAACCGCCAGGCGAACACGACGAGCAGCAGGTCGGCTGGTGCCATTTGGTTCGCCATGAAACCAGCGAAAGCCAGCTCCGCGAGACCCGCGCCGCCAGGGGTCGGAGCGAAATACATGAGGAAGGTTACGATCGACATCGTTCCAATGACTGTCATCCAGTCGACATCGTAGTCGAGCAGCTCGAGAAGAAGCGCCGGGAAAGCGAACAGCGTCACGAGGAAGACAAGCGTCGAGATCACTGCCGCGGCGGCGTCGCCACGTGATCCCCTGACAAACCTGGAAAAGCCACTTGCGAACTCGTCGGTCTCCCGGCGGATTGTGCTGACCCAGCGGTCTTTTCGTTCTTCAACGATGAGGCCCAGGCGACAGGCGAGGCCAAGCAAGGTTCCAATTAGCACCGCAATCCAGAACGGACGGCGCAGGACCAGAATGAAACCGATGAGATAGAGCACGCTGATGCCCGACAAGGACTGCAACGTGACCCGCGCGATTTCGCTGGTGGACGCGTCGGGGTGAAGGAATTGAAACGCGGGCGCCGCGACGAAGATTACCAGCATCGCCAGAATGGTGCGGATCGACGTTGCGGCGACCGAGGCGCCGACCGTCACGCCGTGCCTTTGCAGGTACCACACTTGAGCGAAACCGCCGCCGGTGGCGAGGGGCGTGATGTTCGAAAACAGGAAGTTGATGAAGACAAGGGGGAAAATCTCGCGGATTTTCACCGTCGATCCAAGTGTTCTGAGGACGAAATAGAGCCTCAGTCCATCTGAGGAAAAATAGATGAGCAGGAAGAGCAGGATGGCCGCCACGGCCCCAGGCTGGATTAGTCTCGCATCGAAGCGCGGCGGAGGCCCATCGAAAACCATGGATAGAGCGGCAAATCCAGCGGCGGTCAGTCCCAGGAACAGCAACGCATACAGAAACCAGGTTCCCGGCGCACCGCGCATGCGCCTTGATCCGGCGGTCTGCCTGAACTCGTCTTGCACTGTATGAATCCTCGCTACGTCTCTTGGGAGTTATTCCCGCCGTCGGCCGAAAACAATGCGGATCACCTACAATGCTCTGATCCGGCGTCATATTCAGGCACGCGAGCGAATTGCGCGAAGCGTTCTTTGAAGACCGGATATAAAACGAAATCGCCGCTTTAGCCAATAACGCAGCCAAGCTGGCCGAACATGATGGCGCGACTGCACCTGCGACAACAATCTTCTGAATCAACCTATACATGCCCGACCAAGACGAAGAGATAGACACTGTCGGTGCGCAGCATACTACTCTGCAGGGTGATGCACCTATCGTCCGAGCATGGTCCAAAGAGTACGCATGCGCTGGATTCTCCCGAGCCCAGTTAACCGATCATGGCCTCTGCCCCGGCCGCTAAAGACATCAGGATCGTTACTGTCAGTATGACGGAGGCTACGCCCAAGGCGAGACCCGCCGAAGCGACTAGCCCGTCTTGCTCGACCAGCCCGACGCCGAAGACGAACAGTGAGATCGCTGGAAACCAGCCACTTAGGGGCACTGGCAGAAACAGCGCGAAGGCAACTATGAATAAGGTGAGGCCAAGTAAGCGCTCGCTCCGGCGGGCAAAAACAAATCTGTAGCGCGGCCGTAGCACACGCTCCAATCTGCGAGTGACCGGTCTCAGGCGAAGAACAGTGTGCCGCAGCTTTGTTTGGTCAAGCCGCAGTCGTTCAAGCGGTCCGGGCAACTTCATGTGCGGGTAGCCAAGCATCATCTGACCGGTCGTCACAAGAAGTGGCAAAGCAGTTATCAGGGTTGATCCTGGCGGTAGCGGCAGCAAGGTGAGCAACGAAAACACAACGATCGCCCAACCGAACGATGTCTCGCCGAGTGCCGTCAACAGGTTGCCGAGGGTCAGAGTGCCCGCCCTATGCTGGTTTCGGGATGTACGCAGGATGGGCAACGACAACGAAGGTCTTCGCCTCTGTCCCTCCCCTCGTTGCATCCGTTCCCCTTTCACAGCGTGTGCTGGATATCGGATCGAAGGCCGACCTTTGCAATCGCAAGTCCCGGAAATCGGTTAAATCTTATAAATTGAAGTGAAATTCAGGGCCTGCTGTTCCTTTTCCGTCTGCGTCACACTAGATCGTGAGAAACGCGCGAGCGTTCACTGCGGAAACTTTCGGACAAGAATTAAGATGCTTCATGATCTCCTTCTCGTGGCCGCCGGCCTTGTTCTTCTTTTTGTTGGCGGCGAAGGACTCGTGCGCGGCTCGGTTGCTCTCGCCGAGCGTCTGGGCATCTCGAAGCTCCTAATCGGGCTGGTCATTGTCGGTTTCGGCACTTCGACGCCGGAGCTGCTTGTCTCGGTCAACGCGGCGATCGGCGGTACGCCGGAGATTGCGCTCGGCAATGTCGTCGGATCCAACATCGCCAATGTCCTGTTGATCGTTGGTGTGGCGGCCGTCATCGCACCGATCCTCGGGTGGGAACGAACGGCGGTGCGCGAGGCGCTGGTGGCGACCCTTGTCTCGCTGGCGGCCTTTGCGCTTGTCCAGGGTGAGGTCATCACCCGCATCGAGGGCATCGCGATGCTCGTGGTCCTCGCCGGATACCTCTTCTCCAGCTACTGGCTGGAAAAGCGGGATCGCCAAGCCAAGACGTTTGAGCACGAGGCGGAGGAGTTCGAAGATATTCCCCTGCCTCGGCCGTGGCTTGCCCCGGTACTGGCCATTGGCGGCATCATTGCCCTCGTGTTCGGCGCTGACATGCTGGTCGAGGGTGCTGTGAACATCGCTCGCGATTTCGGCGTACCGGATGCAGTAATCGGCCTGTCACTCGTGGCCATAGGGACCTCCCTACCCGAGCTTGCGACCGCCATCGTCGCAGCAATCCGGCGGCACTCGGACGTGGTGCTGGGCAATGTTATTGGTTCGAACATCTTCAACATCCTCGCGATCCTCGGCGTGACAGTGGTGATCCAGCCGATCGAGGTCAGCGCCCGTTTCCGCGAAATTGATACGCCCGTAATGCTCGGTGCCGCGCTGCTGCTGCTCGCACTGCTCTTCGCTTCGAAAAGGATCGGGCGCGCGTGGGGCGCATTGATGCTGGTCGCCTATGCCGCCTACATGGTGTTCCTGTTCTGGAACGGGATGGCAGCGTGACGCAAC
>JAFGWK010000051.1 GCA_016937195.1 Paracoccaceae bacterium
AACGCATCAAACAGCGGGTTGCGGCGCGGCCCACGCGTCACATGCAAAGGCCCGGACGCCCCACGCCACTCAGACGCACCGCCATGCCAATGCTCCATCCGCTTGAAATAGGGTAGCACATCGGCAAAGCCCCAGCCCCGCGCGCCGCTCTCCTCCCAATGATCGAAATCGCGCGCATGACCGCGCACATAGACCATACCGTTAACGCTCGACGACCCGCCCAACACCTTGCCGCGCGGCGTGGCCAAGCGCCGCCCGCCCAGCCCCGGCTCTGGCTGACTGGCAAACCCCCAGTCATACATCGCCATATTCATCGGATAAGACAGCGCACCGGGCATCTGGATAAACGGGCCAGCATCCGACCCGCCATGCTCGATCACCACAACATCGCGCCCGGCCTCAACCAGCCGATAGGCCAAAGCCGACCCGCCCGAGCCCGCCCCCACGATCACAAATTCCGCAGATTGCGCCATCATCTTCCTCTTGAGCAAAATATCCTCGGGGGGTCTGGGGGGCAGACAGCCCCCCAGCCTCGCCAAGTCAGCCTCAATACGGGCTTTCGACCGGCCCCATGCCGACATAGACCGACTTCACTTGCGTATAATGCTCAACCGCCGCGCGCGAATTCTCACGCCCAAAGCCCGACCCTTTGACCGCCCCAAAGGGCATTTCCACCGGCGTCAGGTTATAAGCGTTGATCCAGCAAGTGCCCGCCTGCAACTGCCCGATCACACGATGCCCGCGCGCCAGATCAGCGGTGAATACCCCCGCCGCCAGCCCGAACTGCGTGTCGTTGGCGCGCGCGATCACCTCGTCTTCGGTCTCGAAATCCAGCACCGACATGACGGGTCCGAAAATCTCCTCGCGCGCGATGGTCATGGTGTCGGCCACATCGGCAAACACCGTGGGCTGCACGAATAGCGGTCCCTCATTGTCCTGCGCACCGCCACAAATTAGCCGCGCGCCCTCGGATTTGGCGCTTTCGATATAGCTCAGCACCTTATCGCGCTGCGCCGCCGAAATCAGCGGACCGAACTGCGTGGCCTCGTCTTGCGGATCGCCCGCTTTGATACGCCCGGTGCGCTCGGCCAGACGCGCCAGAAACGCGTCCTTGATGCCCTTTTGCACAAACACCCGCGTGCCGTTGGAACAGATCTGCCCCGAAGAGTAAAAATTCGCCAGCATCGCCGCGCCCACCGCAGAATCCAGATCGGCATCCTCGAACACGATCAGCGGAGATTTCCCGCCCAGCTCCATCGTGACATGTTTCATGCCCGCCGCAGCCGCCGTGTAAACCTTGGCACCCGTGGGCACCGATCCGGTCAGCGAGACCTTGGCGATACGCGGATCGCCCGCCAGCGCCGCGCCCACCGCGCCATACCCCTGCACCACGTTGAACAGCCCCGCAGGCATTCCGGCCTCGATGAAAATCGCGGCCAGTTGCAGCGCGCCAAGCGGCGTCATCTCTGATGGCTTGAACACCATCGCATTGCCCGTAGACAGCGCAGGTGCGGCCTTCCAGCAGGCAATCTGGCTGGGGTAATTCCACGCCCCGATCCCGGCACAAACGCCCAAAGGCTCGCGCAACGTATAGGCGAAATCACCGCCCAGCGGCATCACCTCGCCCGTCAAGGTTGGCGCAAGCCCCGCAAAATATTCCAGCGCATCCGCACCCGAGGGCCAATCCGCCTCGCGCGTTTCGGCAATCGGTTTTCCGGTATCCAGCGTTTCAAGCTGCGCCAGTTCCTCGGCCCGTTCGCGAATGATCGCCACCGCACGGGTCAACACGCGCGCACGCTCCACCGGCTTGCGCGCCGCCCAGTCCTTTTGCGCCGCGACCGCGCCCGAAATCGCCGCCTCGATCACCGCAGGCGTGGCCGCATGCAACCGCGCAATCACCTCGCCCGTGCCCGGATAGGTGACCTCGATCACCTCGCCCGCCGCGTCTTCCATCCAGTCGCCATTGACGAAATGGCTCGCTTTCGGTTGCGCCTTCATTGCTCAGCCCTCCAATTCTTTTTCCAGATGCGCCAGCACCATGTTGCAGGCGTGCTGTCGGTCCAGCATGCCTCCCGCCAAAGCGGCACGAATGTAAACGCCGTCGATCAGCGCGCCTAAACCCTCGGCCACCGTCTCGGCGCACGCGCCGATGATCGGGCGCAACCCGCACAACAGGTTCGAGCGCAGCCGCGATTGATACACCCCCAGCAAGCGCCGCGCCGCATCGCTCGATTGCGCCAAAACGTAGAAATTCAACCAAGCCGAAATCGCCTCACCACGAAATGACCCGGCCGCGAACGACCCGATCACCACGGCGCGCACGCGCTCGCGCGGGTTGCGCGCCGTTGCCAGCGCCCCGCGCACCTCGGCCCCGTATAGCGTCAGGATCGAACGCATCGCGGCCAGAAATATCTGCTCTTTCGAGCCAAAATAATGATGGGCCAAGGCCGACGACATCCCCGCGCGCCGCGCAATCTGCGCCACGGTCACGTCCAGCGAGCCCGCATCGCCCACTGTCTCAATCGTTGCTTTCACCAACGCCGCGCGCCGTATAGGCTCTGCTCCAAGCTTGGGCATCATGTCTCTCGTTTCTGGCGGTTACCTGATCGTTCCGGGCTAGAATATGTTTATTGACTCGTCAATCAACAACCGCAAACTTGTGGTTTGACGCTGTGACAGGGAGAAAAAAGATGAAAATTCGTTCCACCCTCATCGCGATGGGGGCCGCTCTTACGCTGGGCTTTGCGGCCAGCGCGCCGGTGCAGGCCGCTGATTGCTCTAACGTGACCTTCTCGGATGTCGGCTGGACCGATATCACCTCGACCACCGCAACCGCGACCACGATCCTGCATGCCTTGGGCTATGAGACCGACGTCAAGGTGCTGTCGGTGCCGGTAACCTATCAGGCGCTGTCGAAAGGCGATGTGGATGTATTTTTGGGCAACTGGATGCCCTCGATGGCGGCCAATGT
>JAFGWK010000052.1 GCA_016937195.1 Paracoccaceae bacterium
CTCACGCAAAGGGCCGGATTTCGATTTGCGCCACGGATCGCGCGGCCCCTCAATCAAGCGCCGATCCGCTTCCTTGTGGCGCTTGACCGCACGAAGCCCTTCGACCTCCTGATTGATATTTTCAAGGCTTGCGAGGCGGACCGCCTGCGTCAGCTCTTTGTGCCAGTTCGGGGAGCCGAGGATCTGCTCGTTCAGCGCTGTGCGGCTCGGATCGACATGATCCAGGCGATCTTCCTGCTGCTTGCGATCACCGTGCATCCGATAGCGGTAGAGCTGCTGAGGATAGAGTTCGGCGAAGCGCAGCACGACGGGACGGGGTGACGATACTGACGCAACAGCGGATGCGTCGATAGGGTGATGCATGGACATGACGGCCTCCTGATTGGGCTGCCGTCGGGAAATGGGCGGAGGGTAAGGAAGTAAAAGTTAGAGCGGAGGCAGGATCCTCTGCCTAGCCTCTGTTGCGCGACACTCGGCGTAGAACGGAGGCTAGTGGCAAAGAGGCAGTATGCCATGGGCCGCCCGCACGCGACATGTGTGCGGAGCACAGCAAAAAGCCGAGTCTTCTAGCACGAAGGGCGGGAAGCGACCATTCGCTGCGGGTGCAAACTAAATTGGACCGCCCGTAGCAGGCGGACATGATACCGACATTCAGTGATCGGCTCACATCCCGCTTATGAGGAGCGCGATGTGGCGAGATTTTATGCCATCAACAGAGCCGGGCAGCCTAATTGGGCGTCAGGCGCAAGGTCGCGACAGATGTGTCGGACCGCATCTCGCTCTTTGGTTTGTTTTTAGTTTTCATCTTGGAAACGGTACATTTTCTGCCGCGCAGCGTATTTTGGAACCCTTGGCGTGACTCAAATCTGACACCGAATTTCCACCCCGGAAAGCTTCAAGGATTGACTCTCTAAGTGGCCATCCATAAAGACGACTTAAATACTCAAGAATTGAGTGAAGACGTTTTTTAAACGACAAAGAGAGCTTCGCGATGACCCGCTTCTTGCAATTGAAGATGCCCGAAAAAGTAGTCTTTTGCGTTGCCCTGACCTGTCTCGCACCGCTTTCGATAACAGGGGCACAGGCGCAAGACGCCGCGACTGCCGGGTTCACCCTCCCTGTGGACCCGGACGCGTCGATACCGACCTACAAGATCGAGTTGAAAGACGGCGCCTTGCTGCCCGAAACGCTGGTGGTGCCCGCCAAGACCCGCTTCAAGCTGCATGTGACGAATGTCGGCACCAAGCCCAGCGAGTTCGAAAGCAATCAGATGCGCCTTGAAGAGGTGCTGTTCATGGGGATGGATGCGACGATGGTCGTCACCCCGCTCGACACTGGCGAATACGACTATTTCGACGAATTCCAGCCCGGCGTGATGGGCAAGCTGGTCGCGAAGGCGGCTGCGCAATGATGGGGCAGGTGATTTTCATCGTAGCGCGCGAAAGCGTCGAGGCGCTGCTCGTGATCGGTATTCTCTGGGCATGGATGGCCCATCGTGCTGATGCGCGCAGCGGCAAGGCATGGCTCCTGGGCGGGATCGCTGCGGGCTTTGCGCTGGCGACGCTGCTGGCGTTGGCGCTGGTGGGGGTCACGACCTTCCTTGGTGCTGCGGCGCGTAGCTGGTTTGAAATCGGCATGCTCAGCATGGCGGCGGCGCTGATTGTTCAGATGGTGTTCTGGATGCGCAAGCACGGGCGCACGCTCAAGCGCGATATGGAGGGCGAGCTGGATCGCCACGCCGGGAGATCCAACTGGTGGGGCGTGTTCGCACTGGCGATGATTGCCGTCGGGCGGGAGGGCTCGGAAACCGTGGTCTTTCTCTATGGCTCGTTCCTGCAATTGCAAAGTGTAGCCAGTTTCCTCAATTTCTTCGGCTCGGCCATCGCGGGTCTGGGGATTGCGCTGGGGTTGTTCTGGGCTTTGCAGGTCGGGGCGCGCTTCGTGTCGTGGAAATGGTTCTTCCGTGTGACCGAATGGATGCTGCTGTTTCTGGGCTCGGCGCTGTTTTTGACCGCGATGGGCAAGCTTCTCTCAAAACACCTCTCCGCCTTTGATCTGCCCGGCTGGGTTTACGCGACCGTTTGGGACAGCTCGGACGTTCTTTCGGACAGTTCGATGTTTGGCAGCCTGCTGGCAACGCTTGCGGCCTATCGCTCGCAGCCCATCGTCTGGGATGTCCTTGTACTTGCGCTCTACTGGGGAACGGTGGTGGCGCTGTTTGGCTGGCAAAAGCGCCGTTGCGGCGTCACGCGGATCGCAGCCGCCTAATTTTTTATCGACGATGCGGCAAGCCCTCGCCAGCCGCGACCAAAGCAACCGAAAACTAGGGACGTGTAAAAATGAAAACCAATCGGATCGCCTTGATCGCAACCTGCTTTGCCCTCGGGATGCCTGCTTTTGCCCCGACCATCGCGCTGGCAGACGTGAGCAAAGAACAAGAAATGGAGGCGCTCGCGACCTATGCGAGCATCGCCCATGACAGCTATTCGGACGCGCTGACGGATGCCAAGGCGCTAAAGGGCGCGATTGACGCGTTTGCCGCGCACCCGAGCGAGCAGACGCTGGAAGCCGCCAAACAGGCATGGCTGCAATCGCGCGAAAGCTATGGCCCCACCGAGGTGTTCCGCCTCTCCGACGGGCCGATTGACGCCGAAACCGGCTGGGTGGCCGAGACATACGGCGCGCTTGAAGGCCAGATCAACGCCTGGCCGCTTGATGAAAACATGATTGATTACACGACCGACGCCGATGGCAACAAGACCTCGGGCAATATCATCGACACGGCTGGCGCCTTTACGCCGGGCGGCGAAGCGCCCGAAGAGGTCGATGTGACCACGATCACCCCCGACGCGCTGACCGCGCTCAATGAAAATGGTGGCGATGCCAATGTCGCGACTGGCTATCACGCGATTGAGTTTCTGCTTTGGGGGCAAGATCAGGACTACGCCAACATGATCGAAGATAAGATCACCCATGGCGCGATGGTCGCAGGGCAGCGCCCGCTGAGCGATTTCACCACCGATGCACATGCCGCGCGCCGTCTGGCCTTCTTGCAATCGGCGGCTGACAAGCTGGTCTTTGATTTGACCACTGTTTCCGGCGCTTGGGATGATGCGGTCGATGGCGACAAGGGGCTGTATCGCGCGGCGCTGCTGGGCAAGCTGACGGGCGATCAGGCGGCGATGAATATCCCGCCGCAAGATGCACTCAAACAGATCCTGACTGCGGTTGGCGTATTTTCGAAATCGGAACTCGCCAATGAACGGATCGCGGTGGCCGTGCTCACGCCCTCCGAGGAAGACGAGCATTCCTGCTTCTCCGACAACACCCACCGCGATATCGCGCTGAATTACGAAGGTATCCACAACGTGCTTTTGGGGGAATATCAGGGCAAAGATGTTGGCATGGGCTTTGCCGATGCGCTGCCCGAGGATGAGCGCACCACGCTTGACAGCCTGATGGCCGATATCTCCAAGCGGATCGGGACGGTGAATGACGCCGCCAAGACCACAATGCATTTCGACTACCAGATCCATCCCGAAAACGAGGATTCGGTGCAAAATATCGTCACGCTGAAGAACGATTTGCGCAAGCTCGGTGACAAGATGGTGCAGATCGCGCCGCAATACGGCCTGTCGCTGACCACCGATAACGTGACCGACCCCGAAGAGACTCAGGTCAACTGAGCGGGCCGAAACCGATGAAAGACGGGGCACGGCCGGAAAGGCCCGGGCGTGCCCGCACCGATTGAGACTAACGGGACACAATGATGCGCAAGGAAATTATCGCGGGAACGCTTGCGCTGACGCTGATGGCCGCGGTGGGCGGCGCTGCGACGGCTTTGCCTGATTGGACGTCCGATGCGGGCGGGCCCGCGCCCTTTGCCCAAGCGATGCGCGAGCCCGATGACGTCACGATGGACCAGCGGATGCTGGGGCGGTCGTTCTTTTCCATTCCTTGGATCGCAGCCCCTGCGGCCACCACCGCGCGCGATGGGTTGGGTCCGTTTTTTAACGCCAATACCTGCGCAAACTGCCACCAAGAAAATGGCTCTGCGCCCACGATTGACACCAATGGTCAGCCGCTGCGCGCGCTACTGTTCAAGCTCGCGCGTCCGAGCGCGCATGACGCGCGGATGGTGACGGATACTCCCGAAAGCCCCGATCACGCCCGCATGCTTGATCCCCATTACGGCGGCCAGATCGCGAGCAACGCAACTGGCCTTGCCGCCCCCGAAGCGCGCCCGCGGCTCGAAACCCGCCAGATCGCGTTTCGTTATGGCGATGGCGCGGAGGTCATGCTTGAACGGTTCACGCCCAAGCTCGGCGATCTGGCCTATGGGCCGCTGGCGGAGGACACGATGATCTTCACCCGCCAGCCTCCCGCGCTGGCCGGGCTGGGGCTGATTGCGGTGGTGCCTGACGCGGAGATCTTGGCGTGGGAAGACCCCGAGGATCGCGACGGTAACGGGATCAGCGGACGCGCCAACCGGATGACGGATGGTGCAATCGGGCGCTTTGGCTGGAAGGCCGCCGAGCCCACGCTGAGCTCTCAGATCGCCAATGCCGCTGCCGTCGATATGGGGCTGACCAATTCGCGCTATCCGGTGGAACTGTGCCAGCCTGATCAGACCGCCTGCATTGAGGCTACGCGCGGGCGTCCCTCGCCGCAAGGGCTGCTCGATCTGCCAGATACGCGCCTTGCCGCGATTGAAACCTATCTCGAAGGGTTCAAGGCGCCCCAGCCCAAGAAATTAAGCGCCAGCGCCGCGCGTGGTGCGAATCTGTTCGCCACCACCGGCTGCACCGCCTGTCACCGCCCCGTGCTGAACACCGCCGATGGCCGTGAGATCCGCCCGCTAAGCGACTATCTTTTGCATGACATGGGTGCGGATCTGGCCGATGGCGTGCGCGAACATATGGCAGGTCCGTCCGAATTTCGCACCGCTCCGCTTTGGGGTCTTGGCGCACGTCTGCGCGCAGGTCATCGTTTCCTGCATGATGCGCGCGCGCGCACGCCCGAGGCAGCGATTTTGTGGCATGGAGGCGAGGCCGCTAAGGCGCGTGAGACATTCATTTCCCTCGATCCGGCCACGCGCGCCGCGATCCTCAGCTATCTGGAGAGCCTATGACCCGGCTTGCAGCCCTATCTGCCCTGTTCGCGAGTCTCATGCCGTTGGCCGCTGCCGCGCAAGAGGTTCAGCCCGCATATGAGGCGATCTACGACGGCATCCTTCTGGCCGATTCCGACGCCACGGTGCAAAGCTGTCACGCGATGGCGGGAACCCTTGCCACCGACAGCACCGCGCAGACGCGCGAAGACGCATTCACCGCGCTTGCGACAGGCTGGGGGCGCGTTGAGGCAAGCTATATCCTTGGCGGTTATGACATGGACGCGATGGATTACCCGCTGCTGATCGACATGTTCCATAACGGCAAAGAGGATCTTCATGCAAGCCTGAAGCGCGCGATCCAAAGCACATCCGCGCCACAAAAGGCGCTTTACAAAAACGCCTATCGCTCGATCACCGCGCTGGACGATATGCTGTTCTCGGGCCCATGGTCCGAGCGCCGTCAGGCCCTTGCGCAAGAGATCACCGGATCGCTGTGCAAACGGTTCGAGAAGGTGCGTCAGGGCTATCTTAATCACCGCGACAATTTTCTGGCCAATCCCGATGAGGCGCTTGGCCTGCTGATGAACGCCCAAATCCAGAGCCTGTATAAAACCCGCGACTGGCGCATTTCTGAAGTGGCGGGTCTGACCAAAAAGACGCTGGGCCAGGCTCATCCCGAGAACCGCCAGTATCGCTGGGGCGACGCGTCTTGGCCCGTGATCGGCGCGGTTCTTGACACACATTGGCGACTTCTGGCGGCCGATGCCGCGCCAAATATCTCGACCATTGCCACGGCGCGCGGGGCCGGTGCGGGGCTGGCCTCGGTTCAGGATATGCTTGGCGAGGCGATCGAGGCTTACAAATCCGTGCCCGAGGACCAGGCATTCGCACCGCGCGAGGCCGTGCCGATCATCAACGGGCTGCAACGCGCGCAGAACGCTTATTATAACTCGCTGGCGCTTCTGATCGGCGTGACGCTTGGGCTTGTGGATGCCGACGGGGATTGAGTGATATGACCACGGCTCTCACAACCTTGCACAACCTGCCAAAGCCCTTTGACGGGCTTTTCGACGGGACTGACCGGATCTTCTGGCTCTATCTTCTTGCCAGCGCGGCGATTGCGCTGGTGCTGATGTTGGCGGCGGGAAACGGGCTGACGCGCGCGCGGCTGCGGGCCTATTGGCTTAGCTCGGATTCGCGCCTTGATGCGCTGTATTTCCTTGTGGCGTGGGGCCTGCGCACGGCGCTGATCGTGCCGCTGGTGCTGTCGGTGCAGACGGTGGCCGTTTGGGTGATGCACGGGTTGAACGCGTTTTACGACCCACCCTTTCTTGCGTGGCGCTACCGCTCCATCGTGCTGGCCTACACGCTCGCGCTGTTCTTGCTGTCTGATCTGTCGCGCTACTGGCTGCACCGGCTGATGCACCGCTCGCGCTGGCTTTGGCCGTTCCACCGGGTCCATCACGCCGCCGAGGTGCTCACACCGCTACTGGTCTATCGCATCCACCCGCTGGAAAGCCTGCTCTTTGCGCTGCGACATGCGGTGGTCGCGGGGGGCGTGACGGGGGTGTTCATCTTCCTCTTTGGCGCGCGGCTTGATCTTTATACGATCTTTGGCGAAAACCTGTTCATCGTGGCACTGTTTGCCTTTACCGCGAACCTCCGTCATAGCCACGTGCGGCTAAGCTACGGGCGCTGGCTGGAGCATATTCTTGTCTCCCCCGCACAGCACCAGATTCACCATGATCGCCGCTATCTGCAAAGCAATTTCGGTTCGTGTCTGGCACTCTGGGACTGGATATTTGGCACGCTCAGACTACCCGCGCAAACCCAAGGCGCACCCGATTTCGGAATTGGCCCGCGCGGGGTACGCTACTCCAGCGTTGCGGCCCTACTGCTGGAGCCGTTGCGTGATATCAAGCAAATGCTGCGGAGGGTCTGAACGATGCAAGCACGTTTTTCCCTCGCCATTGTTGCCGGGCTTGTCGGTCTGATCGCGCTTTCTGCACCGCCGCCCGCCCCGGCGGAGGATGCACCCCTGAGCGCGGCTGAACTGGGCGAGAGCCTGTTCTTTGATTCCAATTTCTCGGTCAATCGCACGATGGCCTGCGCCACCTGTCACAATCCCGACCGCGCCTTTACCGACGGGCGCGAGACGCCCGCGACAGGCATGGTCTCGCTGGGCGATGACGGCCATTCCATGGGCGTGCGCAATACGCCGATGACGACCTATGCGCTGACCTCGCCGCCGTTCCATTTCGACGATGCGATCAAGGAATATGTGGGCGGGCAGTTTCTTGACGGGCGCGCGGCAACGCTGGCCGATCAAGCCATCGGCCCGCCGCTGAACCCGGTTGAAATGATGATGCCGGATGCAAATGCGGTCGTGGCGCGGATCAAGGAGAACCCTGATTACGTCGCTGATTTCAAACGGCTGTTTGGCGATGATGTCTTCACGCGCCACAGTGATGCCGCCCCCGATATGCCCGCCGCCTTCACCGCCTTTGGCCAGGCTATCGAGGCGTTCGAGCGCACCAATCAATTCGCCCCCTTTGACAGCAAATACGACCGCTTCCTGCGCGGCGATTATGATCTGACCGTGCTGGAAGACCTCGGGCGCACGCTGTTTTTCTCAAATAACAATGTGAATTGTTCGAGCTGTCACAAGCTCAAGCGCGAGGATGCCCCGCTTGAGCCTTTCACCAATCACCAATATCGCAATATCGGCGTGCCGCAGAACCCAACGCTGCTTGCGCTTGGCCAAGTCGCGCCCGATTACATCGATCACGGCTTGCTGGAAAACCCGCAGGTGAGCGATCCGGCGATGGATGGCAAGTTTCGAACGCCAAGCCTGCGCAATGTCGCTGTGACCGGGCCTTACATGCATAACGGCGTGTTTTCCGATCTGCGGACGGTGATCGAGTTCTACGACAAATA
>JAFGWK010000299.1 GCA_016937195.1 Paracoccaceae bacterium
ACGCCCCGCAAGCCAAAATTTCTGACGAAAACCCCGCCGGCACCGACGGGTTTGAGTTTGTCGAATTCGCCCATCCCGACCCGCAAGAGCTGCGCGATTTGTTCGCCAAGATGGGCTACGAACATGTCGCGACGCATAAATCCAAATCGGTCGAGCTTTGGCAGCAGGGCGACATCACCTACATCATCAACGCCGACCCCGACAGCTTTGCTGCGCGGTTTGTGGACGAACATGGGCCCTGTGCACCGGCGATGGGCTGGCGCGTGGTGGATGCGCAGCACGCGTTCGATCATGCGGTGAAGATGGGCGCAGAGCCCTATGAGGGCGCTGACAAAACGCTGGATTGGCCCGCCATTCGCGGCATCGGCGGCAGCTTGATCTATTTCACCGATCAGTATTACGCCACCTCGCCGTATAATGAGGAATTCGACTGGCTGAAGACGTCAAAGCCCAAGGGCGTCGGATTTTACTATCTCGATCACCTGACCCACAATGTCTTCAAGGGTAATATGGACAAGTGGTTCCACTTCTACGGCGATCTGTTCAACTTTCGCGAAATCCGGTTCTTTGACATCGAGGGCAAATTTACCGGGCTGTTTTCGCGCGCGCTGACGTCGCCTTGTGGGCGCATCCGCATTCCGATCAACGAAGATCGCGGCGAAACCGGTCAGATCGTCTCCTATCTCAAGAAGTATAAGGGTGAGGGGATCCAGCACATCGCAGTCGGGTCTGAGGATATTTACGCCAGCACCGATGCGATCGCCGAGCGCGGTATTCGCTACATGCCAGCCCCGCCGAAAGCCTATTATGACCTGAGTCATGATCGCGTGACGGGGCATGAAGAGCCGGTTGACCGGATGATGAAACATGGCATCCTGATCGACGGTGAGGGCGTTGTGGGGGGCGGCGAGACAAAGATCCTGCTTCAGATTTTCTCGAAAACGGTAATCGGCCCAATCTTCTTCGAGTTCATTCAGCGCAAAGGCGATGACGGCTTTGGAGAGGGAAATTTTAAGGCGCTGTTTGAATCGATTGAGCGTGAGCAAATCGAAAGCGGCGAGTTGGTTGCAGAGGTGTGCCAAGAGCCGCTGTGACAGGCTTCGCACGGGGTATTCCCATAGCTGATCCTGTTTTGGGGTGAGAGGCGTCCAAAATGACCGTGTTTTGGACGCCGAAAAGGGGATCGGATCAATCGCGACGTTCAAGGTGGCGTGCGGAGACGTCTATCGGTTGGAGTGCAGCCTTGAGGAGCCCATCAACGCAGGCTCCCGGTCCCATCGCCTGCGCCCAAGCAAGGCTATCAGCGACCCCCGCGCGACTATTTGTGCGCGCATTTAAAGGCTTGGTGAATCGGATATGCGCGGGGCATAATTGCGCCAAACGGCTATGTTTCACCGCGTATGGGAACGCGGTGAGCGCAAAATCATAATGATTTCAAAGTGGTGCGGGTGAAGGGACTCGAACCCCCACGCCAAAGGCGCCAGAACCTAAATTGGGCGAAGATTTCGGGGGTTCAGACGCTTGGCGGAAAAGTTTCGCAGGACATAGGCAGAACGCCTTGTGAACCTGCGAAACGCCGGATCGGGGATGGACCAACGAAAAACCCCGACGCGCTGGCGGGCGCAATCGGGGTTCAATGCTCTTGGAAAAGCATCCTGTGTGTTCAGGAGGTTATCACGCCTCGGACCGCCCCCGCAACCTCTGCAATGACGGGAGGGTGCCATGGCTGACCTCAACCGTTACGAATGGCTCAAGGCCGTGCTCCAGCTGCCCGAGGTGGCCGCATCGACGAAGAACGTCGCAGCCGCTTTGGCGATTGAATTCGCCAATGATGAGACGGGCAAGATTTGCCCCGCGCTGACAACGCTGGCGGAGTATCTGAAGCTGTCCATTGCGACGATCAAGCGGGCGATCCGTGAGCTGGTCTCTTTGGGCTGGCTGAATCGCACAGAGGGGCGCGGGGCCGGAAACTTCACCCGCTACCTGCTGAAATCTCCCGGCAAGATCATTCCGTTCCGTCACCGCAAAAAGGGTTCATCACTGAGCCTTCAGGTGCAGGAAAAGGGGTCATCCGTGACCGAAAAAGGGGTCAGAGGTGAGCCTTCCTATAAAGAACAATCCTTTGAACAAAAAAAGCGCGGGCGGGCCGGATCGGCGGGATGGCAAGCCATCCGCCCCGCCGCGCGCAGGCTCTGACCCTGTCTTCGTTGCGCAGTCTTCATGGGCTGGGAAATGCTGGCGAGAGTTTTGCAGTGAAATGTTTGGCCGCGACCTGAATCGGTTGGTCGAGGAGATCAAACGGGAAGGTCAGAGAGGATATCTCTTGCCGTGTGCTGAGCCACCATTGCGGCGTGCGGATTGGCCAGCGTTTCGGGCAGACCTTCTGGCCGTCGGTTTTGGTCCAACCCAATCAAGGGCCGCAGCATGAGTGGGGGCGGTTTCAAATCCTTCGTTCGCGCCGCGAATGTGAAGGCGGGATCGACGGGAAAAACGTCGATGGGCGGGATCGAAGCCCATGCCAAGCGGCTCGACAAGACCTCGTTGCTGCGCCGTGTTCGCGAGCTTGATCCATTGGCGTGGTCGAAGATGGGGTCGGGCATCAATGCGGGCGGTTGTGACCTCTGGGATGCCTTCAAGCGGCACAAGGAAGAGACCGGCGCGGTTGAGCGCGGCGGCGCGTCCTTGGCCCTACACATGCTGGTGGGCGTGTCGCGGGAATGGTTGGAGGAGGACGGGCGCGATGCGCATTCGGCAGAGAACGACCGGATCCAGCGGCTGTTCGATGAGGCCAAGGCTTGGGCGGAAAGCTGGGCGGGCGAAGGCTCGGTCATTCACACCCGCTTTGATCTGGATGAGCAGGGCAGCGGCAATGTCGATCTGGTTGTCGTGCCGGTGCGGATGCAGCGCCGAAAAACCCGCAAGAACGCGGCGGCGAAGGAGGTGCTGACGATCTCGACGCGGATGGCGAAGGAAGAGCTGCGCAAGGCGGTGAAGGCCAAGAATTCCGGTCAGGCGATGCAGTCGAGCTGGAATGCGTGGTGCAAGGACCGCCTCGATCTGCGGATCGAGCGCGGGAAGAGTTCGGATCAAACCCGCCGCAAACACATCCATGCCGATATTCTGCGCGCAGAGGGGGACAAGCAGCGGGCCGCGCATCAGACGGCCATGGCGGCGGTGGAGGTCGAGAAACAGGAGGCCACCGCGCGGGCAGAGGCAGAGGCCAAGGCCGCAAGCGAGGCGCTGTTTCTCTGGGCCAAAGCGGCCAGTGGCCCCTATCACGGGCTGCTGCTGGAAGATCTGAGCGAGGCGGAACAACAGGCCTATGAGCTGCACCGCATGGTCGTGGGCCGCTATCGCGGGGCGCTGCGTGCAGAGCGCGATGGGCGGCTTTACCCCGAGCAAAGCCGCTTCCTGTCGGAACTGCGAAATGCCGAGCCGGACCCTGATCGTTATGTCGCGGCGGCTCTGACCGAGGAAGTCAGCAGCGCGGGCATCGGCCTCGACATGATCGAGCGGATTTCCGAACTGATGCGGCGGCTGTTGTGGCGCATCGTTCAGGCCGTCGATGCGCATCTGTTGCGCTATTGGACGCGCGAGGATGGCGGGCATAAATGGGATGTGACCACCGCCCGGCTGTGCTTGGGATCGGCGGAACTGGTCGATTTGGAAGCGCGGGCAGAGCGCGAGGCCGAAGAGCTGCGAGCGGCGGAACCTGTCTATCGCCGCTTGGCTGATCGCGGGCGGGCGCTTGATGTGTGATTTGCGGTGTGGCGTAAAATGTGAAGATTTACGTTGAAGCGTAATTCGTTTTGATTTACGCTCTGCCGTAAAAGGAGCCGCATCATGGACCTCTCAGCCAGAACTGCCGAACAGATCGGCGAAGCGATCCGCCGCGCACGCAAGGCGCGCGGCTGGACACAGGGCGATATCAGCTCGCGTACCAACCTGCGCGTGGCGACGATTTCATCGCTGGAAAACGGCGACGCAGGCACCAAACTGGCAACGCTCTTGGCCGTGATGGCCGCGCTCGGGCTGGAGTTCCGGCTGGTTGAGCGCGGCGGTTCGGTCGAGATCGAGGATATCTTCTGATGGCGAAACGCAGTCGCAGCGGCACGATGCAGGTGCTTCTGAACGGGCGGCTGGTCGGGCATCTGCGCCTTGCCAGCTCCGGCGCGATCAGCTTTGCCTATGATCCGAGTTGGCTGGCATGGGAACATGCCATGCCGATCTCGCTTTCGCTGCCCCTGCGCGAGGAGGCGCATCAGGGCGCGCCGGTCATTGCCTATCTGGAAAACCTCCTGCCCGACAATCAGGCGATCCGCGAGCGCGTGGCGGCGCGGGTGCGCGCGGGCGGCACCGATGCGTGGCACATGCTGGAGAAGATCGGGCGCGACTGCGTGGGGGCCTTGCAATTC
>JAFGWK010000300.1 GCA_016937195.1 Paracoccaceae bacterium
ATCGTGGGGCAATTTGTGCCATCAGATTAGTCGTTTGGCGAGTTCGTGGTGTTTGTTGGCCCCTCGGGCTGCGGGAAATCCACGCTGCTGCGCATGATCGGCGGGCTGGAGGATATCTCGCGCGGGGCGATCTCGATTGACGGGCGCGACGTGACCGATCAGCCGCCCTCCAAGCGCGGGCTGGCGATGGCTCACTGGATCACAAAGTCTATGAGTTTAGCCGCTATAAAGCAGCCCGCCCGTGGATCGAGAAGCGAATCCAAGGCTTGGTCGCGGTCCTCACGCCAAGCCGGATTTCCAAAAAGCGCCTCTCTTGGAGCAATGTTCTCTTGCCGTTGTTTTGTTTTTTACCGGTTTGCTCCGGGAACCCATAACACATCGTCTTGGCCATCGTTGTTGGCGATGCGGGCGGCAACAAAAAACCAGTCTGACAGGCGGTTGAGGTATTTCACCGCCCATTCGTTCACGCCCTCGGTGGTGGCAAGCTCTACCGCGCCGCGTTCGGCGCGGCGGGCGACGGTGCGGCAGAGATGCAGATGCGCGGCCAAGGCCGTGCCGCCGGGCAGGATGAAGCTGCGCAACGGTTCGAGTTTGGTGTTCATCGTGTCGATCTCGGTTTCAAGCCGGGTCACCTGCGTTTCGATCATCCGCAAAACCGGATAGCCCGCCTCATCGTCGCGTTCCATGTCTGGGCGCGCGAGATCGGCGCCCAGATCGAAAAGATCATTCTGGATCAGCGATAGCGCGGCCTGCACATCGGCCTGTGCATGCAGGCGCGCCAGCCCGACTGCGGCGTTCAGCTCATCGACATTGCCATAGGCGGCGACGCGGGGCGAATGTTTTGCGACCCGCGCGCCGTTGGACAGTGCGGTTTCGCCGGCATCACCGGTGCGGGTGTAGATGCGATTGAGAACGACCATTCAGGCCCCCTTGCGTAGGTAGACAAAAATCAGAATCAGCACGATAGCCACGGCCTGCGCCGCGATGCGCAGGCGCATCAGCTTGTTGGCATGTTTGCGGTTGAACTCTCCACCGCGCCCAAACCCAGCGATCCCAATCATCAAGATGACGAGAACCGCAAGGCTGGCGGCGGCCACCGCATAGAATAACGGATCACTGCGCATCGACTTCTTCTCCCTGTTGGCCCAGACATAGCCGGGAAGTGGGCGATTGCGAAAGGGTTTTCACCCTTTCGCGAGCACCCAGTCAAGCGCGCGCCCCGGAAGGATGCGTCGCGCGACTTCCATCAGATGGGTTGGAACGGTGATCGCGTAGCGCGGTTTCGGGTTGGGGGCGTCCAGCGCCTTGAGGATCACCTTGGTCACCGCCGATGCGGGCAATTCGAACTTGGCGGGGCCCCGGCTTTTGTAAAGCTGGTTCAGCAAGTCGTCTTCATATTGCTGACGGCGCGCCGAATTTTCCCAGTCCACCCATTTCTCGAAATGTGTGATCGCGTTTTTGCGGAACTTCGAGGTGATCGGGCCGGGCTCGATCAGCACGATCTTGATACCGGTGTCACGCATTTCGAGACGCAGCACGTCGGTCAGGCCCTCCAGCGCGAATTTCGTCGCCACATAAGCGCCGCGCCAGCGATAGCCGACCATGCCAAGCACGGACGAGCACTGGATGATCCGCCCCTCGCCATTGTCGCCTTGCGCGCGCATCACCTTGATCGCGCGGTTGGTCAGGTCGTGCAGGCCAAACAGGTTGGTTTCAAAGATCTCGCGCAATGCGCCGGTGGGAATGTCTTCGGCCGCACCGGGGCAGGCGAAGGCGGCATTATTATACAGCGCATCAAGGCGGCCCCGACCGCGCGCAAGCGCCTCGTTAAAACCCGCATCAATCGATTCCGGGTCGGCCACGTCGAGTTGGAACGAGGTCAGCCCCTCACCACGCAGGCGTTCGCAGTCTTCCTCGCGCCGGCAGGTGGCAAAGACTTTCCAGCCCGCTGCTTTCAGCCCGTGGGCCGCGTCATAGCCGATGCCTGAAGAGCATCCGGTGATCAGGATTGTTTTGGCCATCTGTCCCGCCCTATCTGTTCGCCGCCGCGCACACCCACGGGTGCCCTTAACGTCTCAGCCTCCGGCGGGAGTATTTGGAGCCAGATGAAAAGGCAAGGTTTTGGCGGCGTTGCGCGTCAGTTCGCCAAATTCAGTTTGCGGGGGTCAGAAAGCGCGCGGCGACCCAGCCGTCGATGCCGTCGCCCTCAATTTTGATATGTGCCCAGCCAGATTTCCTAGCGATGACAAGCACCTGTTCGCCTTTGCGGATGCGGTCCATTGCGCTGTTGGACGTCGAGGGACCCGAGCGCACGTTGAGCGCATTGGCGGTGACTGTCCAAAGCGAGCCGCCTGCGACGTTCGCAGCCTCGGTCGAGCGATACTCGGGCGAGAGCTTGAGGGCAGGGCCGGGCATGCGCGATTTCGCGGTGACAGGGCTAATGGTCGCCGAGGCCGGCACTACCTGCGGTTCGGTGGATGCTGTGATCTTGTTGGGGGCGTAAAGCGGATCTGGATCGCTGGCCGCGCGCGTCACTTCTGGCGTGGTCTGTGTCGTGGCCTCAACGGTTTCGGAATCGCCCGGTAGATCGCGACCGAATATCACGAGTGAGACAAAAATGGCTGCGAGCGTGGTGAAAAGAAGTTTTCCCATGTCTTCCCCCAGAGCCTTGCGCTGTGACCCATAGCAGAATCGGGTCGTAAAAAGTTTACCATATTTCGCGAGAGGTTGCCGTTGGGGAATTCCTCAGCGGGGCGAAAACTATCCCGTCATATCGCGCAGATACGTTTTCGCGCTGGACCGGGCAGCGGCGCGGCTTTACACCCAAAGCCATGAGCAAAGACGACGAAACTCCGCTATCGATGACCTCAGAGCCGCTGAGCCGTGCAATCGGCGAGCGCTATCTGACCTATGCGCTGTCCACGATCATGCACCGCGCGCTGCCCGATGCGCGCGACGGGCTTAAGCCGGTGCATCGTCGCATTCTGTTTGCGATGCGCGAGCTAAAGCTTTCGCCTACCGGCGGTTTTCGCAAATCGGCGAAGATCTCGGGCGATGTGATGGGGAATTATCACCCTCATGGCGATGCCGCGATCTACGATGCGATGGCGCGTTTGGCGCAGGATTTCGCGATGCGCTATCCGTTGGTGAACGGGCAGGGCAACTTTGGCAATATCGACGGCGATAACCCCGCTGCGAGCCGCTATACCGAGGCGCGACTGGCCGCCCCGTCCGAGGCGTTGCTGGATGGTCTGGCCGAGAATGCGGTTGATTATCGCCCGAACTATGATGGCACGCTGGAAGAGCCGATCGTGCTGCCCGCGGCCTTCCCGAACTTGTTGGCCAATGGGGCCTCTGGCATCGCGGTGGGCATGGCGACGAACATTCCGCCGCATAACCTGGATGAACTGGTGCAGGCCTGTCTGGCGATGATTGCGCGGCCTGACATTTCGGATGACGAGTTGGTCGAGCATATTCCCGGCCCCGATTTTCCGACCGGCGGTGTGCTGGTTGAGCCGCCCGAAAATATCCGTGACGCCTATCGCACGGGACGCGGCGCGTTTCGTCTGCGTGCGCGTTGGGAGCGTGAGGATCTGGGGCGGGGGCAGTGGCAGATCGTGGTCACCGAAATTCCCTATCAGGTGCAGAAATCCAAGCTGATCGAGCGTTTGGCCGAGGTTATCCAGACCCGCAAAGTGCCTGCGCTGGCCGATGTGCGCGATGAAAGTGCCGATGATATCCGCATCGTGCTGGAGCCGAAAACCCGCACCATCGAGCCGGAAATGCTGATGGGGATGTTGTTCAAAAGCTCGGATCTGGAGCTGCGGTTCAGCATGAATATGAACGTGCTGATCGACGGGCGGGTGCCCAAGGTTTGCTCGCTCAAAGAGGTATTGCGCGCCTTCCTTGATCACCGCCGCGAGGTGTTGATCCGGCGTAGCCAGCACCGGATGGACAAGATCGATGCGCGTCTTGAGGTGCTTGAGGGCTATATCATTGCCTTCCTTAACCTTGATCGGGTGATCGAGATCATCCGCTACGAAGATGAGCCCAAAGCCCTGTTGATGGCAGAGTTCGAACTGTCGGATGTGCAGGCCGAGGCGATCTTGAATATGCGGCTGCGCAGCTTGCGCAAGCTCGAAGAGATGGAGCTGAAACGCGAGCACGAAGCGCTGACGCTAGAGCGCGCTGGGCTTGTGGAATTGCTGGCCTCGGACAAGCTGCAATGGAAGCAGATCAGCGGCGAGCTGAAGGATATCGCCAAGAAATTCGGCAAATCCGCGCCCGGTGGCGCGCGTCGCACCGGCTTTGCCGAGGCGGGCGAGGTCGAAGAGGTGCCGATCGAAGCGATGATCGAGCGCGAGCCGATCACTGTGATCCTGTCCAAAATGGGCTGGGTGCGCGCGATGAAAGGGCACAATGCGCTGGATGCCGAGGTCAAGTTCAAGGATGGCGACGGCCCGATGTTCGCCATGCACGCCGAGACCACGGATCGCATCGTACTGATGGGCGCGAACGGGCGGGCCTATACCGTGCTGGGGGCCAATCTGCCCGGTGGGCGCGGCATGGGCGAGCCGGTGCGCCTGATCGTCGATCTGCCCAATGAGGCCGAGGTGACGCATCTGTTGCTGCCCAAAGCGGGGGAGAAATACCTGCTGGCCTCAAGCGATGGGGACGGGTTCATTTGCCCCGGTGAAGAGCTGATCGCGCAGACGCGTTCGGGCAAGCAGGTGCTGAATATGCGCGGCGATGCCAAGACGGTGGTGTGCGCCAAGACGCGGGGCGATCATGTCGCTTGCGTGGGGCAAAACCGTAAACTGTTGGTCTTTGCCCTTGATGAGTTGCCGGAAATGGCGCGCGGCAAGGGTGTGCGGTTGCAGAAATACAAGGATGGCGGGTTGTCTGATACCACCACCTTCACGCTGGCCGAGGGGCTGAGCTGGAAAGATCCGGCCGGGCGCACGCGCACCGAGGTGGATTTGACCGAGTGGATGGGTAAACGCGCCTCGGCGGGTCGCATGGCGCCGCGCGGTTTCCCGCGCGACAACAAGTTTAACTAGGGGATTTCCCCGCGCTCAGGTGTACAGCGGGGGCACGCCAAGCTGGGCGTGGATGTGGTTGACCGACTGATGATCCAGCCCAAGCGCCTTGGCGAAGCTGTCGAGATATCGCGCCTCGGATTGGTTATTGAGATCAATCGCGGTGACTGACATCGTATAGGCCTGCGCCTCGAGCCCATCGGGGATTTGACGCGCGAGACCTTGGGCATCCACGGGGGCTGCGAGTTCCTGCTGCACGAAGGCGCGTTCTTCGGGGCTGATGTCGCCAAGCTGACCCAGCAGTTTTTCCTGCTCGCTTGCGTCGATTTTGCCATCGGACTTCGCGGCTTGGATCATCGCCTTAAGCATCAGCCCCGCCGCCGCATTTTGCGCGGCGCTGGGCGGGGTTGCGGGTTCGCCGCCATTGGCAAAGGCCGAGTTGAGTTGGTCGCCAAAGCTGTGCTCGGGGGTGGTTTGCGCAGGGGCGGCCTGCGCCGTGCTGCCGCCCAACATGCCGCCGAGCATCCCGCCAAGGCTACCCGCCGCGCCGCCTGCTGCGAGCGAGCTAAGCATGCCGCCCAATCCGCCCGACGACGCGCCACCACCCGTCAGCTGGCCCAGCAGATCGCCCAAGCCTCCGCTGGTTTGACCGCGTGGCGAAGACCGCGTGGCGATGCTGCTTGATCCGGCACCGCTGAGGCTTTCCATCAGTCCGCCCAAACCGCCTGCCGGTCCTGCGCTGCCTACGCCGCCCAGAAGCGAGCCCATCATATCCGCCAGACCGCCGCCAGAGGTGCCGGATTTGCTTGCAGATGCGCTGCGCCCGATGCTCGAGACGCCCTTGGCGACCGCAACGCCGATTGCGACTTTTGCGAGTGTTCCCATCAAGGACATCGCTGTTCCCCCTTGTGATTTATGTTCATGGAATTTTACGCGAGGGGCGTTTGACCGCCATGGGAAAAATCGAACGGATCGCTCACATTGGCTCGACGGTCAGCCAAATCCCGCCTTTGGGGCGCGTCGTAATGATCATCTCGGGCACCGGTTCACGCCCCGGCACAGCGCTGAAGGCAAAGCGCGACAGCAGCGTGGCAAGGATGATCCCTGCCTCTTGCAGCGCGAACCCCGCGCCGATGCAAATGCGTGGTCCCGCACCAAAGGGCAGAAACGCGTAGCGGTCATGGGTGGGATTGGCGAACCGCGCGGGGCGAAAGGCGTCGGGGTCGTCCCACAGCGCGTGATGGCGATGCAGCGCGTAGATCGGCAGCATCACGGTATCGCCGCGCCG
>JAFGWK010000301.1 GCA_016937195.1 Paracoccaceae bacterium
CGGTCGTGGCGGAATTGGTAGACGCGCAGCGTTGAGGTCGCTGTGGGGTAACACCCGTGGAAGTTCGAGTCTTCTCGACCGCACCAGACTTGCCGAAAGGCCCGGACGTATCCCGTCCGGGCCTTCGTCGTTTTACCCTCGCTTAGATGGATTTGAAACAAATTCTATCCAGCGTGTTGACGCGATTAACCGGGTCTTGGTGATTTTCCTGAATGATTGCCTTGGGTGTCTCTTGTCAGGGTGGCAAGAGGGATAAGGGCTGTTACAATCATGGCGACCTATGAGGTCATTGGATATTTCGGGGGCGACTTTCTTATTGAGGGAGGGGGCTCGACGGTTACTGTCGGGGCCAATTTCATGCTCGATCCCGGATGGGATGTCTCGACCGATGCCCGCAGTTTTCTCTTCAGCGACGACGATACAGCGCTGAATGGCGATCAGTATTCCGATGAGACAGGTGACGATGGCAATCAGACGGTCATCGTCAAAGATGCGCAGGGAAATACCCTCGTATCCGGTCAGGTCTATTCCGAGGCATATTTCAGCTTTGTCGCGCCGGATGGCACTACGATTTACGCCGATGTTCTTGAGATCAATGGCACTGTCGCCGGGATTGTGGTTTCAGAGCCTATTCAGCCGGGTGTCACCTATAATGTTACGTCGGTCGTTCAAACCAGCTCCCCCGATACGGCGCAATATAGTGATATTGTCGACGCAGATTACGACCCCGATGACGCGAACTCTATCCAGGGAGGGCAATATGCCGACTCGCTACAAGGTGGGGCGCAGAGTGACACGATTACGGCTGGAGCGGGGGCCGATACGATCGACGGCGGCTCGGGCGATGATGAGATCACGACCGGAGATGGCGCAGACACGCTGATCTATAGCGATGGGGATGGCGCGGATTCGATCAGCGATTTCAATATGTCTGACGATGGTGATAGGCATACGGTCGATCAGTTCGACGTTTCTGGTCTGCACGATGGCGCGGGCAATCCGATCAATGCTTGGGATGTAGCGGTTAGCGATGATGGTAATGGCAATGCGGTTCTCGGCTTTCCAAATGGCGAAAGCATCACCTTGCAGGGGGTGTCGCCTGCGCAGGTTTCCAGCGCATCGCAGCTCAATGCGATGGGTATCCCTTGCTTTGTCACGGGCACGCTGATCTCTACGCCCGCGGGCGCGCGCGCCATTGAGACCCTGCATCCGGGCGATCTGGTGATGACCCGCGACGGGCCACCAATGGCGATCCTTTGGGCGGGGGAGCGGCACCTCAATCAAAATGATCTGATTCGTGAGCCGGGCCATCTGCCCGTGGAATTTCGCACGCAGGCTTTGGGTAATTACGCCCCTTTGCGCCTGTCGGGCCAGCATTGCGTCTGGCTGCCGGATGGGGAGGCAGGGGCGCTGGGGCGGGCCAAGCATCTGGCGGCGTCTGGCTGGGGCGGGGCGCGCATCATGCACGGCGTGAATGCGGTCCGATACCACCATATTTTGTTGCCCCGCCATGCGCTTGTACGGGCGCAGGGGGCATGGGTCGAGAGCTTTTGGCCGGGCCGTCTTGCACTGGGCGCATTGGAGCCGCGCGAACGTGGCTCATTGCTGCGTGTGATGCCCAAATTGGCAGGAGTCTTTTTTGCCGACACGACCGCCAGCGCTGGTTATGGGCCGCGCGTGCGCAATATATTACCTAGGGTCAACATCGACAGGCAGGCATGCAGGCTCTGGTCACGTCTTGCGCGACGCGGGGCGCAAATAGATGATTTTTCGAGCAATTCTTGCGCGCAATCCAGTTCATTTGAGACAATCAGAAAAATCAGTTGAATTCTGCAAGTGCCCTTGGTTTAGTCACATGCACGGGAAATGACCAAATATAAGAACCAATGGGGAGCCCGCTTTGACCAACGCTGATAACGACGAAGGCTTCGTCGTCTTCGACCGTGTGCAAAAGAGCTATGATGGCGAGACGCTCGTCGTAAAAGATCTTAATCTCTCGATCGGCAAGGGCGAATTTGTAACGATGCTGGGGCCGTCGGGCTCGGGCAAAACCACATGTTTGATGATGCTTGCGGGCTTTGAGATGGCGACGCATGGCGAAATCCGGCTCGATGGCGAGAATATCAACCATGTGCCGCCGCATAAACGCGGTATTGGCATGGTGTTTCAGAATTACGCCCTATTCCCGCATATGACGGTCGGTGAGAACCTTGCGTTCCCGCTGAACGTGCGGGGAATGGGCAAGGACGAGCGTGAGACGAAAGTCAAACGTGCGCTGGATATGGTGCAGATGGGCGATTTCATCAATCGCCGCCCTGCGCAACTGTCGGGCGGCCAACAGCAACGGATCGCCTTGGCCCGCGCGCTGGTGTTTGACCCTAAGCTGGTCTTGATGGACGAGCCGTTGGGGGCGCTTGATAAGCAGTTGCGTGAACATATGCAGTTCGAGATCAAGCATTTGCACGACTCGCTTGGGATTACGGTGGTCTATGTGACACACGACCAAGGCGAGGCACTGACGATGTCGGACCGCGTGGCCGTGTTTGATGATGGCCGCATCCAGCAACTCGCCCCGCCAGATGAGCTATACGAGCGTCCGCAAAACAGCTTTGTGGCCCAGTTCATCGGCGAGAATAACAAGCTGCCCGGCATCGTCGAGACGTTGACTGGCGATACCTGTACCGTTCGGCTTGAAACTGGTGAGATCATCGACGCAACCGCTGTCAATATCCGCGAGGCAGGGCAGAAAACGCTGGTTTCGATCCGCCCAGAACGTGTGGAATTTAAGCCGGATATGATGCCTGAAGGCTCTCACACGATTAGTGCTGAGGTGCTCGAAGTGATCTATATGGGCGATATTTTCCGCACCCGGATGCGCGTTGCAGGCTCTGAAGAGTTCGTGATGAAATCGCGTAACACATTGGATCAGGTGCGCCTGAGGCCGGGTGAGACGCTGAAAATCGGTTGGCATCCGCAAGACGCGCGCGCGCTTGAGCCGATGTAAAAGACATCGCAGCAGCATTTGCTGCTGCGACCTGCCGCAATCCAGCGGCCAAGCGACAAAAGTCGTAAAATACCACCAACTGGGAGCTACACATGAAGAAGTTGTTGATTTTGAGTACAGCAGTGTTCGGCCTTGCCGGCGTTGCGGCTCAAGCTGAATCGGTTACGGTCCTGTCCTGGGGCGGCGCCTATGAGAAAAGTCAGGTCGAGGCCTATAACAAGCCCTTCACAGCGGCGACTGGCATTGATGTGAACATGGAAGCCGCCGACAACCCCGGCACCCCGATCAAGGCACAGGTTGAGGCCAACAACGTCTCGATTGATGTGGCCGATGTCGAGAAATCGGACGCGGTGCGCCTGTGCGACGAGGGGCTGCTTGAGCCGATCGATCCCGCTACCGATCTGGCCGCTGCGCCCGATGGCACCCCAGCTTCCGAAGATTTCATTGACGGCGCGCTCACGGATTGCGCGGTGGCAAACATCGTCTGGTCGACGGTCATGGCCTATAACACCGACAAGGTTAAAGGCACCCCGACCACGATCGCCGATTTCTTCGACACCAAGAAGTTCCCCGGCAAGCGCGGTCTGCGCAAATCCGCCAAAGCGACGATGGAAATGGCGCTGATGGCTGATGGCGTACCCGCAGCTGACGTCTACAAAGTGCTCTCCACCCCCGAAGGTGTGGATCGCGCGTTCAAAAAGCTCGACACGATCAAGAACGATATCGTCTGGTGGGATGCCGGCGCACAACCGCCGCAGCTTCTGGCTGATGGCGAAGTGGTCATGACCACCGCGTATAACGGTCGGATTTTCAACGCCAAAGTGGCCGAGAACCAGCCCTTCAAGATCGTCTGGGACGGTCAGGTTCTGGATTTCGATCTCTTCGTGATCCCCAAGGGTGCACCGCATATGAAAGAGGCCAAGGAATACCTGAAATTCGCCACCAGCACGCCGCAGCTTGCCAATCAGGCGAAATGGATTTCCTACGGTCCTGCACGTAAATCCTCGGCACCGCTGGTCGGCCTCTATCAAGATGGCAAGACCGAAATGGGTCCGGAAATGCCCACTGCCGAAGCCAATATGAAGAACGCACTGGTCAACGACTTTGAGTTCTGGGCAGATCATGACACCGAGTTGAGCGAGCGTTTCAACGCTTGGCTTGCTGGTTGATTTGACACCGGGCTGCGCGAGGGAACTTGCGCAGCCCGATCTTTTTCCCAAGGGCCGACGCCGTATTGCGCGCCTTTCTTGATATCGAATTTTGACGCCTGCCATGCGCAGACCTGCTTCCCGAGGAGAGATGATGACAGATGTCACGACCGAATTGAGAACCGCAGACGGCAAGTCGCTTAAGGCGGCTCTGGCGGCAAGTCAGGTGCGTGCAAAACGGCGAGCGTTTTTCCTCGTTGCGCCACTCTTGTTGTTTATTCTCGTGACCTTTGTCGTGCCGATCGGGCAGATGCTCAAGCAATCAGTCTATAATGACGGGTTTTCCTCGACGGCGCCCGCGCTGGGGGCATGGTTCAAAGCGCATCCGCTGGGCTCCGCGATCGACGAAAGCGCCTATGCTGCGCTGGCCAGCGATCTTAAGCTGATGAAGGCAGATCGCACGCAGGGTCAGGCGGGCACGCGCATTAACTATGACGTTTCTGGCACGCGATCGCTGTTCACTTCGACTGCGCGCAAGATCGACAAGCTGGAGCCGCCGTGGAAAGAAGCAATCCTTGGTGTCAATGAAGGTTGGTCAGATCAAAACCTGTGGCGCGCGATGCGCTCGGCTTCCAACCCCTATACGATTGATTTCTACCTCGCCGCGATAGATCACACGCGGGATAAGGACAACAATATCGTTCCCGTTAATCCTAATCGCGCGATCTATGGCAAGCTGTTTGGCCGTACTGCCATGCTGTCAATCATTATCACCGTGCTCTGTATGCTTCTTGCGTTTCCGATTGCGCATCTTCTGGCCACCTTGCCGTTGGCGAAATCGAACCTCTTGATGATCTTCGTGCTGTTGCCCTTCTGGACCTCGCTTCTGGTGCGCACGACTTCGTGGATGGTGCTTTTGCAACAACAGGGCGTGCTGAACGATATCCTTGTCTGGAGCGGGCTGATCGATAACGGCCAACGCCTTGAGATGATGTACAACAAAACCGGCACGATCATCGCCATGACGCATATCTTGCTGCCGTTTATGGTGCTGCCGCTGTATTCCGTGATGCGCACGATCCCGCCCGCTTATGTGCGTGCGGCGCGCAGCCTTGGCGCCACAAGCTGGACGGCATTTCGCAAGATCTATCTGCCGCAAACCTTGCCGGGGATCGGGGCTGGCTCGCTTTTGGTCTTCATCCTGTCGGTTGGCTACTACATCACGCCAGCCTTGGTTGGTGGTGCCGATGGTCAGCTAATCTCGAACATGATCGCCTTCCATATGCAGAAATCGCTCAACTGGTCGCTCGCGGCGGCGCTCGCCTCCTTGCTGCTGGGCGGGGTCGTGATCCTGTATTGGCTCTATGACCGGCTCGTGGGCATCGACAACATGAAACTGGGCTGAGGAGAAACCGACATGGCACTTCCCGCTTATGCAAGCCCGCTCGAACGCGCATGGCACTACACCTATCTGGTGCTGTGTGGGCTGATCTTTTTCTTCCTGATCGCGCCGATCGTGGTGATCATTCCGCTGTCGTTCAACGCGCAGCCCTATTTCACCTTTACCAAGGAGATGCTCAACTTCGATCCGGCGGGCTATTCGATGCGCTGGTATGATCTGCTGCTGACCTTTGGCATGCAGGAACCTCAGGCCGAGCGTGGCTGGTCGTGGTGGATGGATGTCTGGCAGCACGCGACATGGATCGGGGTGGCGAAGAACTCGCTTATCATCGGGTTTTTCGCAACGATCCTCGCCACGTCGCTGGGCACGCTGGCCGCGCTTGGCCTGTCGCGCCCGGAAATGCCCTATCGTCGCGCGATCATGGCGATCCTGATCTCTCCGATGATCGTGCCGATCATCATCACCGCGACGGGGCTGTTCTTTTTCTACTCCAAGGTCGGGCTGGCCCATACCTATCCGGGCATCATCATGGCGCATGCGACTCTGGGCATTCCCTTTGTCATCATCACTGTGACGGCGACGCTGGTAGGGTTTGACAATTCGCTTAGCCGGGCGGCGGCAAATATGGGGGCCGATCCGCGCACGACTTTCTTCAAGATCATTATGCCGCTGATCCTGCCCGGGGTGGTGTCGGGCGCGCTGTTTGCCTTTGTGTCCTCGTTCGATGAGGTCGTGGTGGTGCTGTTCGTAGGCGGCTACGAGCAACAAACCATCCCGCGCCAGATGTGGAACGGTATCCGCGAGCAGATCAGCCCGGCAATCCTCGCCGTGGCGACGATCCTCGTGTTCTTCTCCATCGCGCTGCTGACCACGGTCGAGCTGCTGCGCCGCAGGTCTGAACGCTTGCGGGGGATGTCACCGGGCTAGGTTTGCAGGCCAATCTCGGCCAGTGTCAAAGGGCAGCGTTGCCCGCTATAGAATGTCTCAAGGAGCCGGGGAAACACCGGCTCCTTTCCATTTGAGGCCGCCTCGAACAGCGTCGCGCAAGAGCGCAGCTTGAGCGCATCGACTGGCCCCATGATGTCCTCGATGTCGGTGTCTGCATGGGCAAGCACCGCCTCGGAGGCCTCTACCAGCCGCGCGCGCAAGACGGGATCGGCCAGATAGTCCTGCGCCTCGGCCAGATCCCTGATCCCATACGCGCGCGCCCGCTGACTGCGCCCGAGCGCGGCGAGCTGCGGAAAAATCCACCAGATCCAATGCGAGGTTTTGCGCCCTTGGCGAAGTTCGCGCAGGGCGGTCGGATAGTCGTGCGATTGCGGGGCGTGAAAGCGTTGGGTCATTTGCGGGAGTGTAGCACGGTTGGCATCAGGCGAGGAGGGCCGCGACCGACCCGAGGGTGGGCGCAATCTCGCCCGCCCCTGGGGGCGGGTCGGGCGCGGCCCGGCCTAGGGGCCGGGCGGCCTAGAGTGGGCGATCTTTGGACAAGCCATGGAAATCTAACCAGATAATAAAGTCCTTACCAACAGGCGTAATCTCGACAGAGCCATCTTTGACGCTCACGAAATTGAAATCCTCTAAGAACTGGAGATAGCGGGGAAGTGACCAATCGCGAAAGGCTTCATACTCACGCTTTAGGTTCGCAAACTCATCTTCGGCAACAGACAGACTGACCCTGCCTTGCCTCTGGTTTAGTAATTCGAGTGCTCTAATCTGGCTTCCGAAAATGTTCGCGTAGGCAAGTGCGAAATGCTTCTGAAGTCTTTCAAGAGCGAGTTCAATCGTGAGTATTTCTTCGCGCCGCTCATCAGGGAAGCGGTTTAAGTCTTGAGCGATATGGTCGCGCACCTCTTTTTGCGCGTTGCTGAGGCGTGCAATTGAATATTCTTCCGCTCCTTCAAGCGGACCCGCTCTATCTGCTGATATCAGGCTCTTAAGCGCGTCAGGATTTGTTCTCTGGTCTACGGAAAACTCAGCTTTGCCCGGTCCATAAGAAATCACTCGAAGTTTTTTTAGGATCTCTGATAGAGGCTCTCGGAAAGCGAGTGCGACTAAATATGCCGCAATAGGCCACGCTACCCACTGTATCGTTTCCACCAAGAGTTGAAGGTAAGGTAATCCAGTTTCGACTGGAAAGTCGAAAGCGCTCACCCCCAAACCTCTGTGAACTCCCGCCACTCGCCTTTGCTCATCCCGGACGTCTCCTGCGTGACCACCTCACCGGCCAGACGGCGTTTCAGCACTTCAACCGCCTTGCCGCTCAAATTCACGCCGCCCAAACGGTAATCCTCGAACGCTTCATAGGCGCTCGGCACCCAGTCCTTGACGATGTCGCACATCGTTTCGGCGTAAACCCGGATTTCGTATTGGGCGTGGCTGTCGGCGCGCAGGCGCAGGAAGTGGAAGAGGTTGTGCAGGTCGATCTTCCAATACCATTGCGTGTAGATATTGGCGGGCAGGTTCATTCGCGCCAGTTCGCGCGCAAGGCCCAGCTTGCCGGTATCGGCGTCGGGCGTCAGCATGTCTTCGTAATGGTCATAGCTGCGCATCGCGTC
>JAFGWK010000053.1 GCA_016937195.1 Paracoccaceae bacterium
GCCAGTTCAACGGCTTCGGTGCGTGTGCGTGCGATCCCGGTAATGGCGTGCCCCATATCCTCGACAATGGCGCGAATATCCATCGCGATGATTGCCTCATCCTCGATGATCATGATCTTACCTGCGACCGATGCCTCCATCTCGCGCAGCGCGATGTCGATCAAATCTTGCGCCTCATCTGCATCGATCTGCATGATCGTACCGATTTCCTCAACGCGGAACCCTTCGATCGAGTGAAGCAGCAGGGCCTCACGCGTGTTTGGGGTTAAAGACGACATGTGGTCTTGAGCGCTTGCCGAAAGACGACTGTCAGGCTCTCCCAAGGGGGACCCGGCCGAGGCCCAAACGAGGTGGAAAGCAAGGAACAAAGCGAGCTTGGGGTCGTTACCTTCAAAAGGTGTCGTGTCTTCAAGGATCGCTTCAAGCGTGGCGGCGGCGTAACGGTCTCCACTGTCTTGGCTGCCGGTGAGGGCCCGCGCGTAACGGCGCAGATACGGTAGGTTGGCCCCAATGGTGCCGACGATGTCTTCGGACATAAAAGCCCCCTTTTTCGTTTTCTCGGAACCAAACGTTGTAGCCCTGCGTTTGGTTCCGTGCAAAGTATGTGGGATCGGAAACCGGAATGTATAGTGACATGGCTGACGAAAAGTCAAAGTCCAGTATCAAAGAGCAGATCAATGCCAATCTGAAGCGAGTCTACGAAGAAGCCTTGCAAGAAGAAGTCCCTGATCGGTTCAAAGATCTACTGGCGCAACTCAAGGCGAAGGAGGGCGGCAAATGATGGCGTCCTCCAAAACCGCCCCGGAGACCGAAATACGCGATCCGCGTGAAGAACTGCCCGAACATCTGGGAGCGCTGCGGGCCTTTGCGCTATCGCTGACGCGCAACGGAGCCTCGGCGGATGATCTGGTGCAGGACACGATCGTCAAGGCTTGGTCGAATATCGATAAGTTCGAGAAAGGCACGAACCTGCGGGCATGGCTGTTTACGATTTTGCGCAACACATTTTATTCCGACCGACGTAAGCGCAAGCGTGAGGTGGCCGACCCTGACGGGGTGCACGCGGCCAGCCTGTTTGAAAAACCGGCCCATGACGGACGTCTTGCGATGAATGACTTTGTGCGTGCCTTTGATCAGCTAAGCCCGGAACACCGTGAAGTTCTGACACTGGTCGGGGCGTCGGGGTTCTCCTACGAGGAAGCGGCAGGAATGATGAGTGTTGCCGTGGGCACGGTGAAAAGCCGCGCGAACCGGGCACGGGCGCGTCTGGCCGAGATGCTCGGCCTTGAAGAGGGCGAGGATATAATGTCGGGCTCGGACCGCAATTCGCTGGCTGTTATGGGGCGATCCGGAGTTGCCGCCGCATGATGTCAGAGGCTCCCGAAGGGGCGCAACCCGATTCCACGCCTGAGACAGAATGTTCGCGCGCGCGCCCGCAAGGCCTGCGCGCGGCTTTCAATGGTTTGGGGGTGCGGCTGGCTTTGATGTTGGCGGTTGCGCTATTTCCGCTGTTGATTATTGCGATTCTGCAATCGTCTTCGGTAGCGCGCGAGGCACAAGCGCGCTCGGAAGCGGCCTTGATGGGCGAGACGATGCGTGCGGTGGCCGGAGAAACGCGCGTTATCCAACATGCGCAGGACGCAGCACGCTTGCTCTCGACCACTGTTTTGCCGTTGATTGATGATCCGCAAGCCTGCTCGGCGCGCATGCGGCAGGTGGCTTCGACATTTAAGAATTTCTCGCTTGTCGCCTATATTCCCATGAACGGGCAGATGACGTGCTCGAATACCGGAGAGCGATTTGATTTCTCGGGTGAGGATGTTTTTGATAAAATTTCGGCAGCGACCGACACCACGTTTTTCGTCAATCGTACTGCGCCCGTGTCAGGGACATCGGTATTGGGCGTGGTGCATCCGGTTTATGACGATACGGGACACCATATCGGGATGATCTCGATCTCGATGCCCCATACCGAGTTGTCGCTTGCGAAAGATGGCCCCAAGCTGAACGACGAACGTCCGTTGGTGATTATGACGTTCGATCAGGAGGGCACGATTTTGACGTCCTCCGACGGTTTGAGCAAAACGCAAGGCCATCTGCCCGCAGATCGTTCGCTCAAGTTGTTGGCGGGCGCTGGGGCGGTGACGTTTTCCGGGGTTTCGAATGTTGGCCACGAGCGCGTCTATTCCGTTGTCGAAGTGGTTCCAGGGCAGCTTTACGCTCTGGGCAGTTGGCCTGCCGAGAAGGTCTCATCCCTTAGCCCGTTTGCCGATATTTCGCCGATCCTGTTTCCCGCATTGATGTGGGCGGCAAGCCTGCTGGTGGCCTATTTCGCGATGCAGAAACTCGTGATTGGTCATGTTCGTAAACTGGCCTTTGCGATCTCTAACTTCGCAACGGGAAACCGGATTGTCGGAACGCTCAATCTATCGGGGGCACCGACAGAAATTCGCGATCTCGCCGAGGCCTATGATCGCATGACCGAGACGATTTTGCATGACGAGGCAGAGCTTGAGGACATCGTTCATCATAAAGAGGTGCTGTTGCGCGAAGTGCATCACCGGGTGAAAAATAACCTTCAGCTTATCGCGTCGATCATCAATATGCAGATGCGTCAGGCGCGCACACCCGAGGCGAAGGGGCTGATGAAAAGCCTGCAAGAACGTGTGATCTCGCTCGCGACGATCCACCGCGGGCTGTATCAGACCTCGGGGTTGACCGATATTCGCGCCCAAGAACTGTTGCCCGATATTGTGCGCCAGATCACGCGCCTTGCCACCGGGCCGGGACGGAGGATCGCGGTGGATTGTCAAATCGACGACATTCATCTGACACCAGATCAGGCGGTGCCGCTGTCGCTTTTGCTGACCGAGGCCATGACCAATGCAATGAAATATGCCTCAAACGCTGGGGGCAAGCCGACGCTTGATATCACGCTGCGAAAGCTGGAAGGCGCGCGGGCGCGGCTGCGTGTCAGTAACACCGTCGATCCCAACGCCGCCCCCTCCGCAAGCGTTGATGGCACCGGGCTTGGCTCGCAATTGGTAAACGCGTTTGTTCAGCAGCTTTCGGGGCAGCTTCAAATTGAGACCGTGGACGAGATTTATACCCTTGTGACCGAGTTTGCGCTGCGACCACTGGAAGAAAGCGAATTGCGTCACGAGGAACACTTGAAATCGAACGCGGATGAAACAGCTAAATCTGATGAGAATTCGTGACTGCATGTCAAATGTCGTCAGTGTCGATCTAGTCCGACGGAAGTGAACGGGTTGCATGGACCGTCTACAACAAGCCGGAATTCAGGCCGCAAGCAGGACGAAACTGCTTTTGACCGCCGCCGAGGCGTATCCAGCGCTTGAGGGCGCATTTCTGGATGCGCGCCATGATATTAGTCTCTCTTTCCGCATTTTTGACCTCAATACCAAGCTGCGCTCAAAACGTGGTCGAGAGGTTGGAAAGACGTGGTTCGACCTGATCTTGTATGTGCTGCGCCGGGGGGTGGCGGTGCGCATTGATATCACAGACTTCGATCCCTGCGCGCGCCCGGAACTGCATCGGGGCACTTGGCGCACGATGCGGATGCTGGCCGCCGCGCGGGAATTGGCGGGGGCGCAGGCCCGGCTGGGCACGCGAGCTTTGATGCACCCTGCGCAATCGGGGTTCTTCGTGCGTCTGGCGTTTTGGCCGATGGTGATGCGCAAGCTTGGCAAACACGCGCAATGGATTAATGATCAACCCGTGGGCCAGCGGGAAAACATCCTGCGTGACATGCCCGGTCTGGCGCCGCATTTGACGGGGACGGCCA
>JAFGWK010000054.1 GCA_016937195.1 Paracoccaceae bacterium
CACCGAGCCCTGAGCCTCCATCACCGCGCTCGATACGATGTTTTCAGAGGCGATCAGCTCGATCTCGTCGCGCTGGCGACCCAGCTCGTCGGTGATCGAGGCGTAAAGCTCGGGGTCACGGGTGGCGAGGCTTTCGGTGAAGAAGCCAGCGTCGCGTTGCTCGGTCATTGGGCACTCCTAGCAAATATCCGGTGTCGAGGCTGCTTTAACGCAGATTTTGCAAGGCGGGAAGCGGGCAAACGAGCGAATCTGCTTTTTCCGCACCCGATTGGCGCTTGTCTTTCGCCCAAGTGCTTGCAACACCTAAAGGAAGGAGAGAGGACGCCGCCCCTGTGAGCCAGTATACCCATATCCATTTCGCCTCCGCATCGGGTGAGTCTGCGCAATCGGCGCTGGCTGATTTGATCGACCGCTACGGGCAGGTGCCGCGCTATGCAGCCGATGTGATCGTAGCGCTGGGCGGGGACGGTTTCATGCTGCAATGCCTGCATGAGGGGACGGGGCTACCGGTCTACGGTATGAATCGCGGCACGGTCGGCTTCCTGATGAACGATTATGTGCCCGATGATCTGCCTGAACGGCTGGAGGCTGCCGAGGAGGCGGTCATCAATCCGCTGTCGATGAAAGCCGAAACCGCAGACGGCGTGCTGCATGAGGCGCTTGCGATCAACGAGGTGTCACTGCTGCGCGCGGGGCCGCAAGCGGCCAAGCTGCGGATCTCGATCAATGGCAAAGTGCGGCTGGAGGAATTGGTTTGCGACGGGGCTATTGTGTCCACGCCTGCGGGATCGACTGCGTATAATTTTTCGGCACATGGACCGATCTTGCCGATCGGCTCGGATGTGTTGGCGCTGACCGGGATCGCCAGTTTCCGGCCCCGGCGCTGGCAAGGGGCGATCCTACCCTCGTCTGCCTTGGTACGGTTTGACGTGCTGGAGCCGGGCAAACGTCCGGTGATGGCCGATGCGGATTCGCGTTCGGTCAAGCCGGTGAAATGGGTCGAGATCAGGTCCGAACCCGAAATCGCACATCGCATCCTGTTCGATCCCGGTCATGGGTTGGAAGAACGCCTTATGCGCGAGCAATTCGCCTGAACGCCCTAAAGCTTATCTTTGCCAAGCCAGGTGTCACGTTTGCGATAAATTGTGGAAGGGGCCACGCCCAACTCCTGCGCGGCGCGTGGGATCGAGCCATCATGGCGCTCGATGGCAGATTCAATCGCTTCACGTTCGATTTCTGCCAGGGTGCGGATTGCAGGCTGGTCTTTGGCATAGGCTGCGGTCGGGTTGCCACTAGATGATTTGGGAGAGCGATTGATGCTCTCAGGCAGCATCTCGAGACTAAGTTCATACCCGTCATGCATCACCACCGCAGCCCGCAACACATTCATCAATTGGCGGACATTTCCGGGCCATGAATGGGATTTAAGCCAAGCCATGGCATCCGGATGGATCGCGGTAAAGCTGCGTTGCTCTTCGGTTGCGAACCGATCAAGGGTCGCACGCGCAATCGTTTCAATGTCTTCGGGATGCTCGCGTAAGGGAGGCATTTCAATGGACAGAACATGCAGGCGATATTGCAGGTCTTCACGCATCCGGCCTTGGTTCACGACCTCCATTGGCGGGTGCGCTGCTGCACTGATCACGCGCACGTCGACCTGTGCGGGTTGATCTGCGCCAAAGGGTTTGATGTAACCGCTTTCCAGAAAACGCAGGAGTTTCGTCTGCACCGTGGGGGCAAGTTCGCACACGTTATCCAGCAGCAAGCTACCACCATTGGCGCTAAGCAAAGCGCCGGGTTTGTCGTTTAACGCGCCGGGAAAGGCCCCCTTTTTATGGCCAAACAACTCGCTATCGAGGCGGTCAACGGGTAGGGCGCCGCAATCCAGCGTCACGAAAGGTGCCGTGGCGCGCGACCCAAGCGCGTGGATCGCATGCGCGCATAATTCTTTGCCAGTGCCGCTTTCGCCCCAGATAAAGAGCGGGGCGACAGAGCGCGCCGCCGAGCGGATCTTGCTATAGACCTTTTGCATACGCGGCGACTGCCCGATGAACGCGCCAATGGTAGGGGCGTCTTGCGCGTCGCTTTGCGGATCGGCCTGCATCGCGAAGCTACGCGCATTTTCGATGGCACTGCTCAGGCGGGCCTCACTGACCGGCTTAATCAGTACATCCAGCGCGCCCACGCGCATCGCATTGACTGCCCGATCAACCGAGCGATCTGCCGTTAAAACCAAAATAGCTGTACGTGCGCGCAGAGCCAGCATTTCCGGGATCAACTCATCGCCGTCGCGATCTGGGAGCATCAAATCCAGCAGCACAATTTCAACGGGATGGGCGTGAAATAACGTCAATGCGTCACTGGCCGAGGCGACTGAGTGAACTTCAAAACCCGCGTTGCGCAAATGCGTTTCATAGATCGCGCGCAGAGAGGCCACGTCCTCTACCAATAAAATCCGTCCGCGGGGAACGGGGGGGGGCCGTATTGATTGTCCTGCGCGTTTGTCGTCTTTCAGACCGCTTTTGGACTTTGGCTGTAAATCATCCATGAGGAGGTAAGTTCTTTTATTTAAAAATGACTGGTTATCTGATGGATCAAAATGTCCGTTCGATCAAGGACTTCACGCACACGCTCGTGAATATCGTCCTGCGTTTCTTGCCCGATTGCGCAGTGTAAGGCGCGGGCCTGGGTGCTGAGCGCAGTTTCCCC
>JAFGWK010000302.1 GCA_016937195.1 Paracoccaceae bacterium
AGGCTATTTTGGGCGGCGCGACCCGGCACATGCTGGAAATGGCCAACGTGCCGGTGATCATGGCGCATTAAGCGCTGGCAATATATTACACCGAAATAGAAGGGCGCCGTACGGGCGCCCTTTTTTCGTTAATCGCACACGCCTCGCCATGGACCGCCGGCCTTAGCCAAGCACTGAGGCTGCACTGAGCTATTGAACCCGTCGCATCCCCCTTGCGCCGCAACAGACCACGCCCCCTTATATCGAAAGCCCGACAAAGACCTGGATTTGTTCGCTGATTTTGGCGCGCTTGAAATGACCCAATAGCTGGGCGGTGGACGTACCAGACGGCAAGGTGACCTCGTTTCCCTTGGCGTTAAAGCGCGAAGCCGGGGAAAGATGACCGCCCGCTTTCAGTCGACTTTGATGTCGCGCGCCTTGGCCAGCGCGCGGCAATAGCTGGTCCAGTCGCGGAAATCCTGACTAAGCGTTGCCACCTTGCCCCGCCCGCGCCAGTCGTCATAGCTCGCGCGTTGATAGCCTGCGACATATCCTGCGGGATCGGTCCGCCCCTCGGCCTCGGCCTGCGCGATGGCCGCCGCGCGCCATTTGACCCCAAGCGCGTCGAGCTTTGCCGTCGTTTGTGCATCCCGCGTCATCGTGGCGAGGCTGTGCACAAGCCCGGCGCATTGCGCCATGCTTTGCGACAGTGGCTGCGCCGCCCCCATGACGGGGAGCGCGACAAATGGCAGACAAAGAATGAATGGCCGCATTACCTTGCTCCTTCCGGTTTCATCAGAAGATTTAGCAGGCAAAAAGGGCGCAGGCTGGACCAGAATAGGGCTCAGACGAGAAAACCGCCATCGCTGTCATCGCCCGCTTCCATCAAAAGCCGGTCAATATCGGGCACGGTAACATGGCGCTTGCCTTCCAGCACGATCACCCCGTCGCGCTTGAGTGCCGAGATCTGACGACTGACCGTCTCCAGCGTCAACCCCAGATAATCGGCCATTGCCTCACGCGTGAGGGGCAGATCAAAGGTGACCCGATTGGAGCCAGCCGCAGGCTTGATCGACGCATCGCGCCGCGCCACAATCGACAGCAGCGAAGCGATCTTTTCGCGCGCTGTTTTGCGCCCCAAAAGCAACATCCATTCGCGCGCCGCGTCCAACTCGTCCAGCGTCATCTGCAACAGGCGCTGGGCGATGTGGGGCGTACGCTCCATCATGTCCTCAAACGGCTTTTTGCGGAAGCAACACATCAAGATATTGGTGGTCGCAGTAACATTATAGGCCGCCGCCGAACGTCCAGGACGCCCCACGAAATCAGAGGGCAGCAACAGCCCCACCATCTGCGTACGCCCGTCTTCCAAGGTCTGCGTCAACGTCGCGATACCCGACACGACCGAGGCCACGAAATCCATCTTGTCGCCCGCCCAGATCACCGTCTGACCGGCTTCGAAGCTGCGATAATATTTGATGTCCTCAAGCTCGTCGATCTCATCGGTATCACAGCGGGCACAGACCGCGCGATGGCGGATCGGGCAGTCCCCACAATTCAGCGAGACAGGATGAACGTCGTCATGGGCCATGCAGTGTTTCGTCTTGATCTGTGTCAATTTCTCTCGCGGGTCTTACAACTAAAGATACGTCTATGAAACAGGAATCGCAACTCGCCAAGCTTGGCCTTTTCGACGCAAAAGTGCCCCGCTACACATCGTATCCGACAGCACCGCATTTTGCAGGTGGAGTTGGCCCCGACACTTTCTCTAGTTGGATCGAACAGATTCCGGCGGGTGGGTCTATCTCACTTTACCTGCACGTGCCGTTCTGCCGCCGTCTGTGCTGGTTCTGCGCCTGCCGCACGCAGGGCACGCAAAGCGATGAGCCGGTGCGCGCCTATTCCGAAGTTTTGCTCGCCGAGCTGGAGATGCTGCACGAACGTCTGGCCCCCGGTGTCACGTTGTCGCGGCTACACTGGGGCGGCGGCACACCGACCTTGATGCCTGCCGACATGATGTCGCGTCTCGCCGATGCGGTGTTTGACGTGGTGCCGATGGGCGAAGGCGCTGAATTCTCGGTCGAGATCGACCCCAATGAGATCGACGCCCCCCGGATGGACGCGCTGGCGCGTGCGGGCATGAACCGCGCCTCGATCGGGGTGCAGGATTTCGATCCGCAAATTCAGAAGGTCATCGGGCGCGAGCAAAGCTACGAGATCACCAAGGCCGCCGTGGACATGATTCGCGAGCGTGGCATCGAAAGCCTGAACGCCGATATCCTGTACGGCCTGCCCCATCAGACCCCCACGAAAATTGCCAATTCGGTGCAGCAGTTGCTGTCGCTCGGACCGGATCGCGTGGCGCTGTATGGTTACGCGCATGTGCCGTGGATGGCGCGGCGTCAGACGATGATTCCGTCTGACCACCTGCCTACTCCGCAAGAGCGGCTCAAGCTGTTTGAAGTCGCGCGCGATCTGTTCGTGGCCGATGGCTATGACGAGATCGGGATTGATCACTTCGCGCTGCCCAGCGATGGCCTGTCCGTTGCGCAGAAAAACGGCAAGCTGCGGCGCAATTTCCAAGGCTATACGGATGATCTTGCCGAGGCGCTGGTAGGGCTTGGGGCCTCGTCGATCTCGCGCTTTCCGCAGGGCTATGCGCAAAACGCACCTGCCACGTCGAAACATACCGGCGCGATCCGTGAGGGGCAGTTTTCGACCGCACGCGGGCATGTCTTTACCGCCGAGGACAAGCTGCGCGGGCGCATGATTGAAGCCCTGATGTCGGATTTCGAGATCAAGACGGATGAGTTGGTACGTGATTTTGGGGCCAAGCCGCATGAATTGACGCAGATGTTCTTGAGCTGTGTCGAGCAGTTCAGCGATATGGTCGAGATGACCGAGCACGGGCTGCGCATTCCCGTCAAAGGGCGTCCGCTGACGCGCATGATCGCGCGCCATTTCGACGCTTATGACATGTCCGCTTCAAGCCATAGCTCGGCGATCTGAGGCGCGAACTTACACGATAGAGCGGGCGTTTGGGAAACCAAGCGCCCTTTCTTATGGCCCGCGCTCAGCGCCCCGCGCGCTCAACGAATTCGATCAGGCGTGGCAAGCATGTCGTCTTGAGATCATAGGTCTCAACGA
>JAFGWK010000303.1 GCA_016937195.1 Paracoccaceae bacterium
ACGTTCCGAGGTGGTGGCCTTGACCGAGATCCGCGCAGGGTCAAGCCCGATGATACGCGCCAATTCCTGCGCCATCGCAATCGCATGCGGGCCGATCTTGGGCTGTTCGCAGATCAACGTGACATCGACATTGCCGATCCGAAAACCGCGTGCCTCGGCCAGTTTCGCCGCGTGATCGAGAAAAATCTCCGACGCGGCGCCTTTCCATTGCGGGTCCGAGGGCGGGAAATGACGCCCAATATCGCCCTCGGCCAACGCGCCATAGATCGCGTCGGTCAAGGCATGCATCCCGACATCGGCATCGGAATGCCCCTTAAGCTTGCGCGAATGGGGCACGCGTACACCGCAAAGAATGACGTGATCACCCGCCTCAAACGCATGCACATCATAGCCATGGCCCAGTCGAATATCCATTTATGCCCCCAATAGCCGTTCTGCCCGCGCGAAATCGGCGGGGTAGGTAATTTTCAGATTATCTTCGCTGCCCGGCGTGATCGCCACGCCAACACCCGCCGCGCGCACCACTTCCACGTCATCGGCAGCCCCGCCTGGATGGGCGCGATGCGCCGCCAGTATTGTATCAAAGTCAAAGCCTTGCGGGGTTTGCGCGCGCCATAGATTGCTGCGGTCCTGAGTGCCGGTGACTTGACCGTTGTACCCAATCCACAGCGCATCGCTGACGGGGAGTGCGGGAGCGGCAGCGCGGTGGGTATCAAGTGCACTTAGCACGCCGTCGATCACCTCGGGGCTAACCAGCGGGCGCGCACCATCATGGATCAACACGCGGCTCACGCCCGAACCCTCAAGCATTTCCAAAGCATTGCGCACCGAGGCATCGCGCGTCTGCCCCCCAGCGCATAGCGCAACCGTGCCGCCAAACAGTGCTACACCGTGTGCCATATCCTCGGGGTGCAGCACCACGACGATGCGCCCAACGCCCGCAAAGCGCGCCACCGTATGGGCCAGCACGGGCTGTCCGGCCAGATCCTGCCATTGCTTGGGCGCATCCCCGCCCGCGCGTGTGCCCCGTCCGGCGGCTACGATGATAACGGCTGTGTCCATAGACCCTCTCTCTTTGGCCACAGGCTTAGGCCATGGGGCCAAGTGGTGCAATATTTGCCCATCGCAGCGTGATCCGCCTTGATAATCAGGATTTCTATGTTGTTGTGATTAAAAATTAAGCATATGCTGATTTTGCCGCCATAATTTGCGCTAGTAAATTGTGAATCCTTGGTCAAAAGCGTAGCCATAACCAAAGAGAAACAGGAAGACTCGTGCAAACTGCTTTGTCACTTGGCCAAACGACCCTTGATCCGCCTGTGCTGTTGGCGCCAATGGCGGGAATCACCGACCTGCCGTTTCGTCGGATCGTAGCGCGCTTTGGTGCGGGTCTTGTCGTGTCGGAGATGGTCGCCTCGGGCGAGATGATTACGAAAATCCCCTCTGTGCGGGCCAAGGCGCGCGTCGAGATGGGGCTGGATCTGCCCACCTCAGTGCAGCTTGCCGGACGGGAAGCCGAACCGATGGCGCAGGCGGCGAAACTGGTTGCGGATATGGGCGCACGCATCATCGACATCAATATGGGCTGCCCGGCCAAGAAGGTGACGGGCGGGGCCTCGGGATCGGCGCTTATGCGTGATCCTGACCACGCGTTGCGTCTGATTGAGGCCACGGTGAAAGCAGTCGATCTGCCGGTAACGCTGAAGATGCGGCTGGGTTGGGATGATGACAGCCGCAATGCGCCGCTGATCGCGCGCCGTGCCGAGGCGGCTGGCGTGCAAATGATCGTAGTGCATGGGCGCACGCGGATGCAGTTTTACAAAGGCGCGGCCGACTGGGAGGCAATCGCCGCGACCCGCGCGGCCGTCTCGATCCCGGTGATTGCCAATGGAGATATCGTGGATGCGGTTTCGGCGCGTGCGGCGCTAATGCAATCGGGCGCGGCGGGCGTGATGGTCGGGCGCGGGGCGCAGGGCGCGCCTTGGCGTTTGGCCGAAATCGCACATGAGACCTATGGTACACCCGAGCCAATCGTGCCTACAGGAGGCGCATTAAGTGACCTTATATCAGAGCATTACGAGTCGATCTTAAGTTTTTATGGACGCGATCTTGGCCTGCGTCTCGCGCGCAAACATCTGGGTTGGTATGCTGATGTGGCGAACGCGCCGCTGCGCGCACAGATGATGATCAGCGACACGCCAGAGGCCACGCTGGGCCTGATTGCGCGCGCTTTTGGCGAAAGGATTGCGGCATGAGCCTGCCCGCTCCCGGTGTCATCTGGAACTCGCTGCCAACGCCCGCTTTGCTGATTGATGGCGCGGATCGCGTGTCCGAGGTGAACCCCGCTGCTGAGCTGTTCCTCAACATTTCGGCAAAATCCCTGCGCGGGCAGGCGATTGGCGAGCGGCTGGCGATTTCCGCGCCGTTGGAAGAGATTTTCGCGCGGGTGCGTGCCAACCGTGCCTCGCTTTTCGTCAATGACGTTGAGGTGACGACCGGCGAGAAAGCCCCGGTGCAATGCAATCTGCAAGCCGCGCCCGTGGGTGAGGAACCCGACCGCGTGTTGCTGGTGATCGAGCCGCGCGAATTGGCGGATCGTTTGGGCCGCGCGAGCATGGTGAAATCGGCGGCGCGCTCGGCAATCGGGATGGCGGAAATGCTGGCCCATGAGATCAAGAACCCCTTGGCAGGCATTGCCGGCGCTGCGCAACTTATCAGCATGAACCTAAGCGGTGAAGATCTTGAACTTACAGACTTAATTGTTGATGAGACCCGGCGGATCGTGAAGCTTCTGGAACAAGTGGAGCAGTTTGGAAATGTGCGCCCGCCCGAGCGCAAGCATGTCAATATTCACGATGTTCTGGAACGTGCGCGCAAATCGGCTATTGTCGGGTTTGGCGCGCATATGGTCATCGAAGAAGAGTACGACCCCTCGCTGCCTGCAACTTACGGCGATGCCGATCAGCTGACACAAGTCTTCCTGAATCTTCTGAAGAATGCCGCGCAAGCCTCAGATGGAAAAGGAAAAATAAAGATTCGAACTTTCTATGAACATAGCCTGCGCCTGCGTCGCGCCGATGGCACCGGGCAGCCCTTGCCATTGCAGGTCGAAATCATTGACGATGGCCCCGGTATTGCACCCGCTATCGTTAATGAAATCTTCGAGCCCTTCGTTTCAGGGCGCGAGAATGGCACCGGCCTTGGTTTGGCGTTGGTGTCCAAGATCATCTCGGAACATGACGGCTGGGTCAGCCTTGATTCTGTACCCGGCAAAACCCGTTTTCGTATTTCCCTACCCGTTGCGCCGAAGGAGAGTTAAGCCATGGACGGCACTGTACTTGTCGCCGATGACGACCGCACGATCCGCACCGTTTTGACCCAAGCCCTGACACGCGCGGGGTGTAAAGTGCATGCCACTGCCTCGCTCGTGACGCTGATGCGCTGGGTTGAAGAGGGTAAAGGCGATCTGGTGATTTCCGATGTGATGATGCCCGATGGCAATGGCCTAGAGGCGCTGCCCCGTATCGCGCAGGAACGCCCAGGTCTGCCAGTGATCGTGATCTCGGCGCAAAACACCATCATGACCGCCATTCAGGCCGCCGAGGCCGACGCTTATGACTATCTGCCCAAGCCCTTCGATCTGCCCGATCTGATGAAGCGGGCGCAAAAAGCGCTGGAACAAAAGCGGCGCGTGACGCCGGTTATGGCCAAGACGGGCGAGGGCCTGAGCAGCGACAAGGGCGATCTGCCGCTTGTCGGGCGCACGGCCGCGATGCAAGAGCTGTATCGGCTGGTTGCGCGGGTGATGAATGCCGATCTTTCGGTGTTGATTGTGGGCGAGAGTGGGACGGGAAAATCCCTGATTGCGCGCGCAATTCACGATTTCTCGGATCGCCGGTCATCGCCGTTTATCGTGGCACAGGCGGGCGATTTGCAGGGGGCCGAGGGGCCTGCTGCCTTGCTTGCGCGCGCTAAGGGGGGCTCGCTCGTCTTTGACGAGGTGGGCGATTATGATGATGATACGCAGGCGCGCATTGTGCGGATGCTGGATGCGTTGCCTGACCCCGCGCCGCGCATAATGGCGACAACACAGGCCGATCTGTCGGCGTTGATGGAGGCAGGGCGCTTTCGCCAAGATTTGTTTTATCGCCTCGGCGGTGTGACCCTGAGCGTGCCAAGCCTGCGTGAAAGGGTCGAGGATATTCCGCTTTTGGCCGATCATTTTTTGACCCGTGCTGAACGTGACGGGCTTGGGACGCGGCGCTTTACCAATGATGCGCTGCAACTGGTGCGCGCCTATTCCTGGCCGGGCAATGTGCGCCAGCTCGAAAATACGATCCGCCGTCTGACGGTGACCTCACCCGAGGACGAGATCACGCGCGCCGAGGTCGAGTTCGTGCTGGGGAATCAACCCGCGATCGAGCCGCTGCGCCAAGGGGGTGAGGGCGAGAAACTATCGGCCTCTATCGGGCGTCATTTGCGCCGCTATTTTGATCTGCACGGAGGCAATCTGCCGCCTCCGGGGCTTTATGATCGCATTCTCAAGGAGATGGAGGCCCCTTTGCTGGAAATCGCGTTGGATGCGACGGGTGGAAATCAGGCCAGATGTGCGGATCTTCTTGGCATCAACCGCAATACCTTGCGAAAAAAGATCACAGATCTGGATATTCAGGTGACACGGCGCCGCAAACTGATGTAAACCCGCAACAGAGGGCTGTGTCTTTTCCGTCGAGGCGGATTTGTCATGCTCTGTGTTAAGGGGGCATCGGTGCAAGGCAGTACGGCATATCGTTCAGGCTGGGACCGATTGGCGCGGTTTCGACGCCAACGGCGGGTGCGCAACATCCTGACCTTGGGGTTGGTTGTGCTGGGCCCGGCGCTGGCTATCGCGACCTTTGTCGTGCTTGGACCGTTGGGGCAGGGTGCCGATAGCACCGCGTTGCGGCTGATCCTGCTGGCCGATTTCGTCTATTTCCTGCTGCTCGCCGGGCTGATCATGATGCGGCTGGCGCAAATCATCGCTGCCAAACGCGCGCGCTCGGCCGGGTCGCGGCTGACTTTGCGCCTGACCGGGGTGTTTGCGGGCATCGCGCTGGTCCCGACCGTTTTGGTCGCATTGTTTGCCGGGCTGACGGTGAACATCGGCCTTGAGGGCTGGTTTTCAGATCGCGTGCGCTCGGTTGTCAGCACGTCTTTGCAAGCGGCGGAGGCCTATCAAAGCGAGCATAAACAAGATCTTGTCCAAGATGTGCGCGCGCTTGCGGCGTTTTTGAATCTGCGCCGTCAGGCCTCAACCTTCATGTCGGATGGAGAGCTGCGCGAGCTGCTGATCACGGGGCAATCCAGCGTGCAGCGTGGCGTCAAAGAGGCTTATGTGATCGACGGCACCGGCAAGATCGTGGCGCGCGGGGATCGTTCGTATCTGTTTGATTACGAAAAGCCTGCGGCCAAGGATATTGTCGAGGCGCAAAAGGGCGAGACAGTACTGATTGAGGATTGGTCGAACTCGGAATTGCGTGGCTTGATCCGGCTGAATGCTTTTGTGGATCGCTACCTCTATATCTCGCGCAAGGTCGATGGCTCGATCCTGTCTCTGCTTGATCAAACGCGCGAAACTGTCTCGCTTTATCAACAGCTTGAAAGTGCGAGGGGGCGGGTAATTTTCGAATTCGGGCTCGTTTATTTCGGCTTCGCGCTGATCCTAATTCTGGCGGCGATCTGGATGGGGCTGTGGTTTGCCGAGCGGCTGTCGCGCCCGATTGGACGGCTTGCGGCGGCGGCGGAGCGCATCGGCGCGGGCGATCTGGATGCGCGCGTAATCGAGGCCGAGGGCGATGATGAAATCGCGACCTTGGGCCATAGCTTCAACCGCATGACGAGCCAGCTTAAGGGGCAGCGCGCGGCGCTGATCGAAAGCCATCGCGAGACCGAGGAAAGTCGGCGGATGTTTGATTCTGTGCTGTCCTCTGTCACCTCAGGGGTGATCGGGCTGGATGCCGAGGGGCGCGTCGATTTCGTTAACCGTGCTGCGATGCAACTTCTGGCGCTTGATCCAAGCCAAGTGCACTCACAGGAAATTGCGGTGGCCGCTCCAGAGTTTGCCAGCCTTTACAGGCGCTTGCACGATGGTTTTCAAGAGGTCGTTCAAGAAGAGATCCGGGTGTCGCGTGATGCCCGTCTGGAAAGCCTGCTTGTGCGTATGGCGGTGCGGCGCAATGATGAGGGCGCGCCCGAAGGCTATGTTGTCGCCTTTGAGGATGTGACGGAATTGGTCTCGGCGCAGCGTATGGCGGCTTGGGGCGATGTGGCGCGCCGGATTGCGCATGAGATCAAGAACCCGCTGACCCCGATCCAGCTCTCGGCGGAACGGATCAAGCGCAAATTCAGCAAACTGACGAGCGGCGAGGATACCGAAGTTCTCGAAAGCCTGACTGGCGTGATTGTACGCCAAACCAATGACTTACGCCGCATTGTTGATGAGTTTTCGCGCTTTGCCAGAATGCCCGAACCCGACCGTGCCGATCACGATCTCGCGCAGCTCTTGCGCGATGCGGCCACTTTGCAGCAAGATTCCTTGCATGGGGCGAAATTGATGTCTGACATTCCTGACGCGCCGGTGATTGTCGAATTGGATGCGACGATGATTTCACAAGCGGTCACGAACTTAATTAAGAACGCAGGTGAAGCTATTGAATCATATGTGGAAAAAGGCGCGCCCGAAGGGTTTGAGCCTGAGGTGCGCGTTGCGATGACAGCCACGCCTGAACTGGTCACCATCCAGATCGCGGATAACGGGTTGGGCCTGCCGCCTGACCGTGCGCGCCTGTTTGAGCCTTACGTGACGACGCGTGCGAAAGGCACGGGGCTGGGGCTGCCGATCGTTAAGAAAATCATCGAGGAACATGGCGGGACGCTGACACTCAGCGACGCGCCGGCTTTTAGTAGTGGGGCGCATTGCGGTGCGCTTGCCGAAATCCGTTTGCCGCGCGCACGCGCGTCCCAACGGGCCATCAAAGAGAGGGGCGAGCCCCCCGGAGACGTGATATGAGCGACATCCTGATCGTCGACGACGAAAAAGACATCCGCGAATTGATTGCCGACATCCTGCGCGATGAAGGATTTCAGACGCGCATGGCGGCCAATTCCAATGAGTGCATGGATGAGCTCAACGCCCGCGAACCGGCGCTGATGATCCTCGATATCTGGCTCAAAGACAGCAAGATGGACGGGATCGACATTCTCAAGACCGTCAAGCGCGACAACCCGGACGTGCCGGTGATCATCATTTCGGGCCATGGCAATATCGAGATCGCCGTCGCCGCGATTAAACAAGGCGCGTATGATTTCATCGAAAAACCCTTTAATATCGATCAGTTGATGGTGGTGATCGGGCGTGCGATGGAAACCGCGCGGCTGCGGCGCGAGAATTCGACACTCAAGCGGCGCGACATTGGCTCGGGCGAGATGATCGGTGAGGCGGCGGCCTTCCGGCGTCTGCGCGAGCAGCTTGATAAGGTCACCAAGTCCAACGGGCGCGTGATGCTCTCGGGCGAGCCGGGCTCGGGCAAGGAAATGGCGGCGCGCTTTATCCATCAGAATTCAACGCGCGCGGCGGGCCCCTTTATCACGGTCAATTCGGCCTCGATTGAACCTGACCGGATGGAAGAGGTTCTGTTTGGGCGTGAAACGCTGGAACGCGGCGTGGAAAAAGGCTTGCTTGAACAGGCCAATGGCGGCGTGATCTATTTCGACGAGGTGGCCGAGATGCCGCCGGGGACGCAATCCAAGATCCTGCGCGTGCTGACCGAGCAGCAATTCATGCGCGTGGGCGGGGCCGATAAGGTGCGCGTCGATTTGCGCGTGATCAGCTCGACGACGCATGATCTGACGGCAATGATCCGTGCGGGCAGCTTCCGTCAGGAGCTTTATGATCGTCTCAACGTCGTGCCCATCGAGGTCCCCGCGCTGAGCGAACGCCGCGAAGATGTGCCCCTGCTTGCGAGCTATTTCGTGCGCGGATTTAACGAAACCCAAGGCATGCCGCTGCGCGAATTGTCCAGCGAGGCCGCGGCCTTGATGCAAACGATGGACTGGCCTGGCAATATTCGTCAGTTGCGCAACGTGATCGAGCGCGTTCTGATCCTTGGCGAGGGAACAGGCCCGATCGAGGCGCGCGAGCTGCCCGGCCAATCCGTTCCCGCTGAGGAGGGGCGCATCGTTTTGGGCGGGGCGCTGCCCACCTTGCCGCTGCGCGAGGCACGCGAGCTGTTTGAGCGCGAATACCTGCTGACCCAGATCAACCGGTTTGGCGGCAATATCTCACGCACGGCGAATTTCGTGGGTATGGAGCGCTCGGCGCTACATCGTAAGCTCAAGACGCTGGGCGTTGTGACCTCAAACAAGGCCGGCGCGCGCGTGGCGCATGTCGAGGATGAGGACGAATGATCTGAGCAATTCTCGGGCAGGGGGATCATCGCGATCATTGAGTGTCATATCGCGGCCCGCTGGGCGGTGAGGCCGATAGAACGGGCTTGGATGGATTTGCGCCTTTGAGCGTCCTTGCCAAAGTGGGCACTGCCTTGCTTTTGGTTGCGCCATCGGACGGCCGCCAGTTGTGCCTGCATGCTAATTCCCGTTATCCGCAATTGGGCCGATCACACGCCTTGCGAACAGATCGATGGTTAAGACATTGCAACGCCGTTGGTTCGACCCATTGTGACATGAAAGGCATAGCCAGCCCTCATGCACTGTCCGGTCGCCTATGTTTAGAGGTGCGAGAGGAGAGTTTATCGAAGTGATTTCTATCAACAAGCGCTACGGAATTCTGTTCAGGTACGCGGTTATTGGTAGGTTCGTGCCTCGAGGGTGTTGTCTTTGATTGCCGCATGGCATGCGCTTAGAAACACGGTTTCCGCATCGGACAATTTGCGCAATGGGTTGGTGAGCAGGTAGATATTGACGAGAGGCAGTGCGTCATAGGGGGGCAATTGTCGCAATAGCCCGCTTTCGATGTCGCGCTTTGCCGCATGCAAGGGCAGCGCGCCAATTCCCACCCCGGCAACGATCATCCGGCGCAGTTCATGCAAGCTGGACGAGACGCCGCGCCAGCCAGGGGCCAGCTTGGCGCGGGCACGCAGTTGGGCGACCGGATAGAGGGGGCCTTCCTCCGTCTCGGTTTGAAATGAGACGGACGTTTCTCCCTCAATCTCGGCCAGTGTGATTCTCTCTTGCGTGAAAAGAGGGTGGCGCGGGCCGCAGAACAGGCCGAAGTATTCCCGATACAGGATGGCGGCTTTCAGATTCGCTGGAATCTTGTGCAACAGACAGAGTCCAAAGCTCGCACGGTTCTGCTGCACGCGACTGACAACTGATTCACTCTCGGCAACCGTGGTCGAAAACGTCACTTTTGGATGGGCGCTGGCGAAGTCGTGCAGCAGGTCATCGTAGTGATCCGAGATCACATGCGAGGTTGTGGCAATCGTGATATGCCCGCGCAATTCCTCGGCCCCGCTTTCTAACAGGGACGGCAGTTGAGAGACCGATCCAAAGATCTGCGAGCATTCCTGATATAGAATGCTTCCCGCACGTGTGACGCTGAATTCATTAGGTTTTCTGATGATCAACGCATGTCCGGTTGTGTCTTCCAATCGCTTTAGGGCCGCCGATATCGTTGGCTGTTTGAGACCCAAAAAATAGGCTGCGCGCGAAATCCCGCGTTGCTCGACCACCACCATGAAGGTGCGCAGCAGGTTCCAGTCGAGGTTCCAGGGAAAGCGCTGTTCGTAGGGCCTCATCATAGATCCTGTCTATATTTAGAATTTGAGATATTTATTTGCGCTATGATGTCGCACATGCAAGCGTTCTTGCAAGGAGACATTTACCGCCTCCAGCGCGGGACGTTCCGGGAACAGGACGGCCGTGTATAGAAATCCATCAGGAGAGTTTCATGACCAATCGTAGAACCGTTCTCAAATCGCTTGTCGGTGTCAGCGCGCTCGCGGCTGCTGGCGTATCATTGCCGGGGATCGCCCTTGCAGATGAGCTGGAAACGCTCAAGAAAAACGGCGTGATGCGCATTGCTATGTCGGGCGCATATCCTCCCTTCAACTTCATCAACGAAGAGAATCAGGTTGTCGGGTTCGATCCCGCGATTGGTGAGGAAATCGCCAAGCGCATGGGCCTCAAAGTTGAGATCATCACTACCGCATGGGACGGTATTATAGGCGGGTTGTTGGCCAATAAATACGACGCTATCGTCGGGTCCATGTCGATCACACCGGATCGCGAAAAGGTCGTCGATTTTGTTGGCCCGTATTACCGTATGCGTCGCGGAATCTTTGTGACCAAGGATAGCAAAATCAAGACGCTCGACGATCTCAAGACGGCGACCCTTGGGGTTACGCTGGGTGAGACGCATGAGCAATGGGCGCGTGAGCAAGGTTATAAGGTGCGCACCTATAAGGGGCTGCCCGAGCTTATGCTGGAGTTGGAAAACGGCCGCGTCGATGCGATCGTCAACGACGATATTCCGGTGCTGCTGGCCATCACCAAGAATAATGCCCCGATCAAGCAGCTCGACGTCAAGCTGGGCGGTGTGGCCGATGAGGCCGGGATCGCAATCCGCAAAGGCAACCCTGAATTGCACAAGGCGATGCAGGACGCGTTGGACGCGATGCAGGCGGACGGCACCTATCTTGAGTTGGCCAAGAAATGGGTCGGCGGCGACATTCGCTAAGTCCAGACTGCAACTCCCGACACCTGCCGCCTTGAGGCTGGTGGGTGCCGGGGCTTCGATCATCCCAAGAACCGGGGCGAAAACGCATGGACGTGGAACTGATCCTCAAGGTCTATCCCTATTTTCTCAAGGCTGCTGTGATCACTGTGGAGTTGTCCGTTCTGACAACCATCCTAGGGCTGATCTGTGGCGCTTTGGGGACTACGGCGCGGCTCTCGCGCTTTGCAATCGTGCGGTTTTTGGGGGCGGCCTATGTCAGCTTGTTTCGCGGCACACCCGCGCTTATTCAGCTTTTCTTGCTGTATTTTGGCGGGCCGCAGATCGGGATTCAATTGGATGCATTCAGTGCCGGCGTGATCGGTCTGGGGCTCAATATCGGGGCCTATATGACCGAAACGATGCGTGGCGCGATTATCTCGGTCGATGAGGGTCAGGGCGAGGCGGCCCGCACGCTGGGCCTGTCGCGCGCGCAGAGCTTTCGCAAGGTGGTTTTACCCCAAGCCATGCGCCTGATGATCCGCCCGCTTGGGGTCAATATCAACGCACAGATCAAGGGGACCGCCTTGGTCTCGGCGATCTCGGTGGTCGAACTGACCTACACCGCGCAACGCTATATCGGGTCGACCTATAAACCCTTCGAGATGTTCTTTCTCGCAGGCATTCTCTACCTCGCGATCATTACGATCACCGGCAAGGGCGTTGCTTATCTCGATCGCCGGGCGCGTCTGCAATGACCATGCGTCTTTTCCCTCACAATGCTGCGGAACAGGAGTGAGCTATGGGTCTCGATTTCTCTGTTATCCCGCCCTTTTACGGCACGTTGGCTCTGGGTGTTCTTTGGACCATCGCCATTACGGCTGCCTCAGCGGTGCTTAGCTTCTTCGGAGGTATTCTGCTGGCGGTCGTCGCCCTTTATGGGCCGCTTTTGGTGCGCCTGCCGTTCCGGTTCGTGGCCTGGCTGTTTATGGGCACGCCGCTGCTGTTGCAGTTGTTCCTGATTTACTTTGGCCTCGCCCAGATCGGTGTCGATCTTCCGGCGTTCGTTGCGGGCGTGATCGGGTTGGGCTTTCACTATGCAGTCTATAATTCTGAACTGATCCAGACCGCGATGGTGGCTGTCGACAAGGGGCAGATGGAGGCCGCGCGCACGCTGGGCCTGTCACGGCGTCAGGCGCTGATGCGGGTTGTCGTGCCGCAAGCGGTGCGCGATGTGCTGCCGCCGATCGGCAACAACATGATCGCACTGCTGAAAGACAGCGCGTTGGTGTCGGTGATCGGGGTGAGCGAACTGACCCTGTCGGCACAGCTTGCCATCGGGCGCACCTATCGCCCGTTCGAATTCTACGCGGCTGCTGCGGTGCTTTATTACGTCATCAACCTGGGAATGGAGGCGGTGCTGCGCGGGTTTGAAAAGCGCAACCGTCTCTCTCGCTGAAGCCAGAGGAAGCGACATGACACAGACACATCCTTTCGTTGAGATCCGCCATGCTCAAAAGTCCTATGGCAAGCTTGAGGTTCTCAAGGACATCTCTCTTACGGTCGAGCGCGGTCAGATCGTCGCGATCATTGGCCCCTCGGGATCGGGGAAATCCACGCTGTTGCGCGCGATCAACGATCTAGATCCGCTGACCGCTGGTGAGGTCTGGCTGGACGGGCTGCAAGTCAACAAGTCCCTGCCGCATCGCCAATATGAAAAGCATATCAACGAGATGCGTCAGCAGATCGGGATGGTGTTTCAGCATTTCAACCTGTTTCCACATCTGACCGTGCGCGAGAATGTCACGATGGCGCCCAAGCTGCTCAAGAAGATAACGGACAAAGAGGCCGATACGCTGGCCGAAGAACAGCTTGATCATGTCGGGATGCTTGAGCGGATCGACTACTATCCTTCGCAGCTTTCAGGGGGGCAGAAGCAGCGTGTGGCAATTGCGCGGGCTTTGGCGATGAAACCCAAATTGATGCTGTTTGACGAGGCGACCTCAGCGCTCGATCCCGAGTTGGTGGAGGAGGTGAACCTCGTGATGAAGAAGCTCGCCGAGGAGCATATGACAATGATCATCGTCACCCATGAAATGGATTTCGCGGCCTCGGTCTGCGACCGCGTGATCTTCATGGACAAAGGTCTGGTTGTTGAAGAAGGCCCGCCTGAACTGGTCTTCAAGAACCCGACACAAGAGCGAACCCAAGCATTCCTGCGCAAACATCTTGAAGGTGCGAAATGAAGACCGAGCAGTCTCATCTGTTCTACCAATCCCGCCAGCCGCGTCCGTTTCTGGATTATGGCGAGGGGATCTATCTCTATGACGTGTCGGGCAAGCGCTATATTGACGGCTCGTCCGGGGCGATGGTGTCCAATATTGGCCATTCCAACCCAACTGTGCTGGCCAAGATGAAGGCGCAGATGGAGCGTGCGACATTCGGGTATCGCCTGCATTTCCGCACTGAACCATCTGAAAAGCTGGCCGCCAAAGTCGCGGGTCTTATGCCCGAGGGGCTGGATCGGGTGTTTTTTGTGTCCGGCGGCTCTGAAGCGGTGGAAACTGCGATCAAACTGGCGCGCCAATATGCGGTCACGCAGGGGCAGGGCAGCCGCTGGAAGGTGATCTCGCGCATGCCATCCTATCATGGCGCCACGATGGGGTCGCTTGGGGTGACGGGCAGCCCGCTATTCACCGGTGCTTTCGCGCCGATGTTTGAGGAGATGCCGAAAATCCCCGCGCCGACCTGCTATCTTGATCGCGACAATCTGAGCGAGGAGCAACGCGGTATCAAATATGCCGAAATGCTGCGCGAGAAAATCTTGGCCGAGGGGCCCGAGAGCGTGTTGGCATTCCTTATGGAGCCCGTTGGCGGGGCCTCGACCGGGGCGCTGGTGGCGCCCGACAGCTATTATGCCCGCGTGGCCGAGATCTGCCGCGAATACGGTGTCTTGCTGATCTATGACGAGGTCATGACAGGGGCAGGGCGCACCGGGAAATTCCTCGCCGCCGAGCATTGGGGGATTTCTCCCGACATTGTGGCGATGTCGAAAGGGTTTGGCGCGGGGTATGCGCCGCTTGGGGCAGTGGTTGCGCGCAACGACATGGTCGAGGCGCTGCTTGATGCGGGCGGGTTTCAGCATGGCTTTACCTATGCCGGTAATCCACTGGCCTGCGCGGCGGGTCTGGCTGTTCTGGAAGAGATGGAAGAACACGACATTATTGGCAATGCCGCGCGCATGGGCGAAGTGCTCAAATCCCGCCTGAGCGGATTGATGGAGCGCTATCCCTTTGTCGGAGACGTGCGTGGCAAGGGCCTTTTGCTGGCGTTTGAGTTGGTGTCGGACCGCGAGACGATGGCGGTGTTGCCCAAGGATTGGAACGCCAATGTCGAGCTGGTTGAGCTGGCGTATGAGCGCGGGCTGATCATCTATTCTCGTCGCACGCGCGGGGGCAAGGAGGGAGATCATTTTCTGGTTTGCCCACCCCTCATCGTGACCGAAGCACAGATCGATGAAATCATGGAAATCCTCATAGATGCGCTAGATGCGTTTGCCCAAAAGCACGCTTTGCCCGTGTTGGAAGGGGCGCTGGAATGAAGCTCCCTGACAAATCAACAGGACTCCACGATGTGATTGCAGCGATCCCAGACGGCGCGACAGTTTTGGTCGGCGGGTTTGGCGTTCCCGGAACCCCTTTTACGCTGCTCAACGAATTGGCACGCCAAGGTCAGCGCGATCTGGTGTTGGTCAAGAATGACGCCAACGAGGCGGGAATGGGGATCGACCACCTGATTAGAAACGGTCAGGTGCGTAAACTGATCGTGACCCATCTGGGCCTCAATGCAAATGCAATCGCGGCGATGAATTCGGGCGCGCTTGAGGTTGAATTCTGCGCCCAAGGTATCTTGGCGGAACGTATCCGTGCGGGTGGGGCCGGTTTGGGCGCAATCCTGACCGACATCGGCATTGATACCGAACTGGCCAATGGCAAGCAGATGGTCGAGATGAATGGGCGTGCGATGCTGGTGGAACCTGCTCTGCGCGCCGATGTGGCGTTGATCCATGCCGCCATCGCGGACCCGTTTGGCAATCTCGCCTTCGCTGCCACCGCGCGCAATTTCAACCCGTTGATGGCGATGGCGGCGCAACGCGTCATTGCCGAAGCCGAAGCCGTTGTGCCGCTGGGAGGTCTGGTGCCGGACGCGGTCGAAACTACCGGTGCTTTCGTCGATCATATCGTTGAAATAAAAAATCTTTCTCAGGAGTATGGCATTGTCAGACGCTAGATCCCGCATGGTGGCGCGCGCGGCGCAAGAGATTGCTCCGGGTATGGTGGTCAATCTGGGGATTGGCTTGCCAACGCAGGTCGTCAATCATTTGCCAGCCGATTTCCCGGTCTGTCTGCATTCTGAAAACGGGCTGACGGGCATTGGCCCATCGCTCCCTGATGACAAGGCCGATCGTAATCTGATCGACGCAGGCGGGGCCTATGTCTCGACGATTCCCGGCTCGGCGTTTTTCGACAGCGCGGTGTCTTTTGCGCTGGTGCGTTCGGGGCGGTTAGATCTGACGCTGCTGGGGGCGTTCGAGGTGGCGAGCAATGGCGATCTGGCGAATTGGAAAATTCCGGGTAAGTTTTCCCCGGGGGCGGGCGGCGCGATCGAGCTGGCGCAAAAGGCGCGCCGCGTGGTGGTGATGACCACCCATTGCGACCGCAAGGGCAATCCGAAACTGCTGGAGGCCTGCACGCTGCCATTGACGGCGCGCGGCCGAGTGGCGCGGATTTATACGGATATGGCGGTGATGGATGTAACGCCTGATGGCTTTGCGCTGCGCGAACTGGCCAAGGGTGTCAGCGTGGCAGAGCTGCGCGCCGCGACGGGCGCCCCGGTCGCCATTGCGCATTCCGACATTGCAACGTTCTGAGGCCGATGATGGAGCAAGACCTGAAAACCCGGATTCTCAACGCGGTCGATGACCTGTTTGATCGCGAAGTCGCGTTTCTGAGCGCGCTGACCGCGCATCCTTCGACGCGCGGGAATGAGCAAAGCGCACAGGATTTCATGGCCGGCGCGCTGGCCGAGCGTGGGCTTGAGGTGGATCGCTGGCAAATTGATCTGGACAAAATCCGGGATCTGCCGGGGTTTTCGCCGGTCATTGGGGAGTATGAAGATGCGGTGAATGTCGTGGGCAGCCATCGCAGCACCACCCGCAAGGGCCGTTCTCTGATCCTGAACGGTCATATCGACGTTGTGCCTGCGGGACCGCTTGATATGTGGGACAGCCCGCCCTTTGAGCCGCATGTCGATGACGGCTGGCTTTATGGGCGTGGGGCAGGGGACATGAAGGCGGGGCTGGTGTCTAACCTCTTTGCGCTGGACGCGTTGCGCCATCTCAATCTCGCGCCTGCGGCCGATGTTTTCTATCAATCGGTGGTTGAGGAAGAATGTACTGGCAATGGTGCCTTGGCCTGTCTTGAGCGCGGCTATCGGGCAGAGGCCGCGCTGATCCCCGAACCGTTTGAGGAGAAATTGGTCAGCGCCCAACTGGGGGTGATCTGGGCGCAGGTTCATCTGAAAGGTCTACCGACCCATGTGGCCTATGCGGGCAGTGGCGCGAATGCGATCGAGGCCGCTATTCCACTGATCGCAGCCCTTCATGCACTGGAAGAGCGCTGGAACGCGCCAGGGTGTCGGCATGGCGAATACGCGCATGCCCATCACCCGATCAATCTGAATATCGGCAAGATTGAGGGGGGCGATTGGGCCAGTTCCGTGCCCGCGTGGTGCGTCTTTGACATGCGGATCGCGATCTATCCGGGGCAGGATATTGATGCTGCGAAAGCGCAGATCGAAGAGGTGCTGATGGCGGCCGCACGCGAAAACGCCTTCTTGAAAAATTCCCTGCCTGAAATTGTCTGGCACGGCTTTCTCGCCGAGGGCTATGCGCTGAGCGACGACACATCCGCTACGGCAAAGGCCGCAATCGGCACATTGGATGCCGCGCATTTGGCGGTCAATGATCGTGCCCTTGATCGGATGGCGATCACGGCGACCACAGATGCGCGATTCTTTGGCCTTTATGCCGATACGCCTGCGCTGGTTTATGGCCCGCGCGCCGAGGCTATTCACGGGTTCAACGAGCGGGTGGAGCTGGAAAGCCTGCGCCGCATCACCCAAAGCACCGCCCTGTTCATCGCGAACTGGTGCGGCATCGAAACGATCTGAGGTTCAACATGCGCGAAGCTGTCATCGTCTCTACCGCGCGCACCCCTATAGGCAAGGCCTATCGCGGTGCGTTCAACAATCTCGAAGGGCCTGCGCTGGCGGCCCATGCCGTCAAGGCAGCCGTGGCACGCGCGGGGCTGGACGGGGGCGAGATTGAAGATGCTGTTTTCGGCTCTGCGCTTACGCAGGGAACGACAGGTGTCAACGTTGCGCGCCATATCGTGCAAGCCGCGCAACTGCCCGACAGCGTGGCGGGGGTGACGCTGGATCGGCAATGCGCATCGGGGCTCAATGCGATCGCGTTGGCGGCGCATATGGTGACGGGCGAGGGCGTTGATGTGGCCTTGGCCGGTGGGCTCGAGTCTATTTCGCTGGTGCAAAATGCGCAATGGAACGGCTCCCGCTATCACGTTCCGGGCGTTCGCGACGCCTATTACATGTCGATGATCGAAACGGCGGAAGTCGTGGCACAGCGCTATGGTGTCAGCCGCGCCGCACAAGATGCCTATGCGTTGCAAAGTCAGCAACGCACGGCGAGGGCCCAAGCGGCGGGCCTTTTCGCAGATGAGATCGTTGCCGTCGATGCCATGAAAACCGTTACCGATAAAGCAAGCGGCGAAACCAGCATAACGCCGGTCAACTTGGAGGCGGATGAATGCAATCGCCCGGCCACACAGTTAGAGGGGCTCACGAGTCTCAAGCCCGTTCTGGGGCCTGACAAATGTGTCACCGCTGGCAATGCCAGTCAGCTTTCTGACGGTGCCTCCGCTTGTGTGATTATGGAGAGCGCCGAAGCGACGCGGCGTGGCTTGACCCCGCTTGGCGCGTTTCGCGGCTTTGCGGTGGCAGGCTGCGCGCCCGAAGAAATGGGAATTGGTCCGGTCTTTGCGATCCCCCGGCTTTTGGACCGGGCGGGTTTATCGATGGATGATATCGATCTCTGGGAGATCAATGAGGCCTTTGCCGCCCAGCTTTTGTATTGCCGCGATAGGCTGGGTATTCCCGACGAGAAGCTGAACGTGAATGGCGGCGCGATTTCGATCGGGCATCCTTATGGCATGTCGGGGGCGCGTATGGCGGGGCATGTGTTGCTGGAAGGCAAGCGCCGCGGCGCACGATACGGCGTAGTGTCGATGTGTATCGGCGGTGGTCAGGGGGCTGCGGGGCTGTTTGAGATTTTCTGACGATAGTGGCGCTTGCCTGTATCCGCCCATTTCGGATCCGATGAACAGCTCAGATAAAAAGGGCAGTCAGAGTTTTGTGGCAGCGAATGAATCTCGCCTGACGATGTATCCCTGATTCTTCTCGAAGGCGTGGCGCGCAATATTGGCGAGGAGTCAGCTAACCGCAGCCCTTTGTGCCTTCTGCTGGGAGTTTAGGGGCATGGGCTTCAGGGCGATTGCGGCAGGTCTTGAGTGTTATTGCTCGCAGTCTGGGGTCAGATTGCGGCCTCAAAACTATGGCGCGGCAATCGTAACACAAGGGCGATTGCGGCCAGTTTCAGCGCACAGGGCACAAGCGCATAGCTGATATTGAGCGCGAAAAGCGCGCTCGACGTGTTTTCCGCGCCCGGGCGATAGCCGTAATGCTGCAGCAGCGGCAACATCACCCCTGCCGCAATCGCCAGCGTGGCCTTGGCGCTGAAGTTCCAGAACCCGAAGGCCTGCCCCGCTTGCAGACCCGCGCGCGCGAGTGCCGAGACGAAGAGGCCGGACAGGATAACCATATCGGCCCCAAGCGCGACCCCCGAGCCGATGCAAATCGCCGCAAACAGCAGGGCGGCTCCGGGGGGTAAGGCGAAAGCACCGATGAAGCTCACGATAGCAAGACTCATAGAGGCCACCAGAACCCTGCGCGCGCCGAATGCCTTGGCCATTCGCCCCCAGATCGGCGCACTGACCCCGGCGGCAATGAAGAACAGGATCAGGAAAAGACCCGCGAAATCGGGCAAGCCAAGGCGATCCCCAACGAAAAACAAAAACAGCGTTGAGGTCACGGCCACTGGCAGGCTGTTGATAAAGGTCAGCAGCAAAAGCCAGCCCGCTCCCGATCCGATTAGCCCTTTCCAGTTCAGTCGCAACGAGGCCGTTTGCGTTTTGCGCCAAAGCGGGCGCGCAAGCACAAAGGCGATCAGAGCGAGCGCCGCGACCAGCGCGCCGAAGGCCGCGTAGCCATCCCCGGTAGGCGCCGACATGCTGAGCACCGTGGGCGCGATCGCCCCGAGGGTGACGCCGATCAACACGCCTGTCTCGCGCCACGCTGCAAGGCCGAACTGGGCGTCTGCGTGCCCCGTACCCGCGAAGGCTGCACTTTGACCGTAAAGCAGGATCGTCCCTAGGCTGTATCCGGTGAAGGTGATGATCAGCCCGAACAACAGCCAGAGCACCGCGTTGCCCATCGGTGGCAGGGAAAAGACCACAAGGCATCCCATCGCCAAGGTGCCCATCGCAAGTGCCGCAAAACGGGCGCGTTGATCTGGCCAGCGGTCGGTCATCCAACCCAAGAGCGGATCTTGCAGGAAATCCACAATGCGGATCAGCAGCAAGATCGTTCCGACTTGACTAAGCGACAGGCCAAAGCGCGTCGCTGCGAAGCTGGGCAGATGAATGTAGATCGGGATGCTCGCCGTCGCGAGTGCCATTGCGAGAAAGCCGACGCGCCAATAGCCCTGTGAGCGATCCTGACGCGCCTTGCTCATCATGCGCCCCGCCCGAAAGTCCGAACATAGATCCAGACGATGACCGGTCGCAGTTTCAGAAAAACGCGATAGGCGCGCTCCAGCAGAAAGCGCATAACAGGCCAGCGCGCCATACGCGCAAACCCGCGCCAGCGCGGCAGGTGTGACCAGAGTTCCCCAAAGGCTGCGGCCCCCGAAACGAGGCGGCCGTCCGCAGTGCGGACATGGAACCGCGCCAACGCTTCGGCACGGCTCAGGTTTTCGGGCAGCGTAGCCGCAGGGTCCGAAAGATCGACAAACTCCAGCGCCTCCGATCCGCGCGCCTCGCGATACAGCCCAATCTCGGCGCGGCACAGCGGGCAGTTCCCGTCATAGAAAACGCGCGCCCCTGCGGCCTTGCCCTTTGAAGTATGGATCATCATGACGTCCAGCTTTGTTCATGTCTGATACGTCGTTGAAAGCTGCAAGGATCTTTTATGTTAGATATTCATGGTTGGTGGGCTGCGGGTGCGGTTCATGTTGCGGCGGAGTTGAGCGATAGGGCGGGCAAGGATATTGTCGGCCCCGCGATGTAGATTGGTGTGGCTTTGCACAGCAAAGAATGCGCGCAGATGATTGGATTTGCCCAAGACCAGATCGCCATATCGCGGCCATCGCAGAATATCCGCTAGGGTGTATTTATCGCCGCCCAACTTTGGGAGTTCGGCCAGTTCGCGCTCAACATATCAATCTGGCGTTTTGCTTCCATCGTGAAACCTATGATCAGATACCGTGAGCGGTGTGAAATGGAGTTACGCCGATTTTATGAAGAAGCGCTGGGGTGAATTTCAAGAGTGTTGGGACCGATCTGTACCTTTTGTATAGCACTACGCGGTCCATGACATTCAATCGTTTCTGCGAAAGCCCGAGCTGTCACGACGGCTTAGGCGGGGCCACGTGATCTGGCGCACGGAACAAAGCATGTTTAGCGCATTTCTCTCTCAACCCGCGTCCCGCGTCGCGATGCGCCGCTCCATCAGGCGCTGAAACAGGCGCGGCGAGAGGCGGTGGAGATACCATGACGCCCGCGCGATACGTCCGACCGGAATCATCGGCATGCCCCGTTTCAGCCCGCGCAATATCACGCGCGCAGCGGCCTTTGGGCTCATGTAATCAACCCCGTCGGTGGCAGAGCCGGGGCGCGCAATGCCATCATCCTGACGCTCGGCCTGACCTATATTGGTGGCAACGAAAGAGGGTGCGGCGATTTGAACGCGCACGCCGTGGGGTGCCTCTTCAGACCGCAGCGAGCTGAAAAATCCCTCGAGAGCATGTTTTGACGCTGAATAGGCGGTGCGATGATAGAGCGGAGAAAAGCCTGCCACGGACGAGATCGCCAGATGGGTGCCTTGGCTGTCCCGCAGGGGCAAGAGGAACGCGCGCGCCATCGCAACGGCGGCGAAATAGTTTATCTCGAAGACGCGACGATGGGCGGTCTCGCTCAGCGCATCGAACGCGCCGATCTGCGTGACGCCCGCGTTGTAGATCACCAGATCAATGCGGGGATGATCGGCCATAACCTGTGCGCAGGCGCTGGCCAGTTGTGCCGGATCGGTCAGATCGCAGGCAATCGCGTGTTGGCCGGGCGCCTCAATCAGTCCTGAGAGATCGCGATCCAGAACCACCACCTGCCAGCCCTTGGCGCGCAATGCTGCCGACAACGCTTGCCCCAAGCCGCCTGCGCCGCCCGAGATCACCGCCACAGGAGCGCTCATAGCCCGGCCTCGCGACACCACAGATCAAACACCTCTGCGCTGCTGAGCTTGGGCGTATAGCCGAAATCGCGTTTAAGCGCATCATTGGCCAGCACCGGGCGATATTGCAAGAAGCGCACCTGTTCAGGACCATAACGGCTAAGCCGTAGCGGATGGGCCAGCGCCAAAACCGCCTTGATCAGACAGGCGGGTAGGGTGCGCACGGGTTTGCCCAAGCGCCGTGCGAGGTCACGCACCCCAAGCGCCCCATCGCCTGCCACATTGTAAATCCCTGCCGGGCCGTCAGTGGCCGCGCGCTGCAAAATGCGTGCCAGATCCTGCGTCCAGATAAAGACGAACGGGCTGTCCGCGCCCT
>JAFGWK010000055.1 GCA_016937195.1 Paracoccaceae bacterium
AACCGGGGCGGAGTGATCAGCCAAGCGTGGAAAAAGGTGCTGGTGCAGGCTTTGGAAGAGGGGCTCGATATTGCCTCGGGGCTGCATAACCTGCTGCGCGACGAACCCGAACTGGGCGCGGTGGCGCAGGCCTGCGGGCGCCAGTTGCATGACGTGCGTATCCCGTCGGTGAAATACCCGATCGCCAATGGTGAGAAACGCACCGGTAAGCGCTGTCTGGCTGTGGGCACGGATTGCTCGGTCGGCAAGATGTATACCGCGCTGTGTCTGGAACGCGAAATGCTGGATCGCGGCATGAAGGCCAGCTTCCGCGCCACCGGCCAGACCGGCATTCTGATCACCGGCGATGGCGTTCCGCTCGATGCAGTGATTGCCGATTTCATGGCCGGGTCCATCGAGTATCTCACGCCCGATAATGACCCCGATCACTGGGATCTGATCGAGGGGCAGGGCAGCCTGTTCCACGTGTCCTATTCCGGCGTCACGATGGCGCTGATCCATGGTGGCGCGCCCGATGCACTGATCCTGTCGCATGAACCGACCCGCACACATATGCGCGGCCTTCCCGGCTACACGCTGCCCTCGCTTGAGGCGCTACGTGACATGGCGCTCAGCCTTGCGCAGGTCGCCAACCCCGACTGTCAGGTCGTGGGGATCTCGGTCAACACGCAAAAGATGCCCGAGGATGAGGCGCATGCCTATCTGGCCAAACTTGAGGCCGAAATGAACCTGCCCGCCACTGACCCGTTCCGCTTTGGCGCGGGCAAACTGGTGGACGCGCTGGCTGCAATCTGATCGGATGCGCGTGATGCCGGGGGCAGGAGCCCCCGGCGGGACTATTTCGGGCCAAATGAAAGGGGCGCAGATGATCCGCGTTCAGCACGACACGTTCAAATTGGCGCAGGTGTTCACCATCGCGCGGGGCTCTAAATCGGCGGCCGAGGTGTTGACCGTCACGGTGGATCGCGAGGGGGCAAAGGGCTGGGGCGAATGTGTGCCCTATGCGCGCTACGGCGAAAGTCTGGACAGCGTCACCGCTCAGATCGAAAGCCTGCCTGCGGGCATCACGCGCGCCGAGCTGCAAGAGGCGCTGCCCGCAGGGGCAGCGCGCAACGCGGTCGATTGCGCCTTGTGGGATTGGGAGGCCAAGCGCGCGGGCAAATCGGTTTGGGAGCTGGCCGGTCTGGCGCGCCCCGAACCGCTGATCACCGCCTACACGCTGTCGCTGGATACGCCCGAGGCGATGCGCGCCTCGGCTGCCGCGCAGGCCCATCGCCCGCTGCTGAAAATCAAGCTGGGCACGCCCGACGATTTGCCGCGTTTGCGCGCGGTGCGCGAGGGGGCACCCGAGGCCCGCATCATCATTGATGCCAATGAGGGCTGGCAGATGGAGACCTTCCTTGATCTGCAAGCAGAGCTGCACCGCCTTGGCGTGGTGCTGGTCGAACAGCCCCTGCCTGCCGCTGGCGATGAGGCGCTGTCGGGTATCGAACGGCTCGTCCCGATCTGTGCTGATGAAAGCTGCCATGACCGCGCCAGTCTGATTGACCTGCGCGGCAAATATGATGTCATCAATATCAAGCTCGACAAGACCGGCGGGCTGACCGAAGCGTTGGCCCTGCGTGCATTGGCGCGCTCTGAGGGGTTTGGCGTCATGGTTGGGTGCATGGTCGGGTCAAGCCTTGCGATGGCTCCCGCCGCTTTGGTCGCACAAGGCGCCGATTTCGTGGATCTTGACGGGCCGTTGCTTCTGGCCGAAGACCGCAAAACGCCTTTGCACTATAAAGGCAGCAAAATGGACCCGCCAGAGCCAGAGCTTTGGGGCTGAGTAAGGAGATCGAAATGAGCCGGACTGTCTATCTGAACGGGGCGTATCTGCCTGAGGAAGAGGCTAAGGTCTCGATCTTTGACCGGGGCTTCGTGATGGGCGACGCGGTCTATGAGGTGACCTCGGTGCTGGGCGGCAAAATCCTGGAATTTGAGGGGCATATGACCCGTCTTGCCCGCTCGCTCAGCGAGTTGGAGATGACCTGCGATCTGAGCCGTGAAGAATGGATCGAGATTCACCGTGAGCTGATCGCGCGCAACAATATCGACGAGGGGCTGGTCTATTTGCAGGTCTCGCGCGGCAATGCGGGGGATCGCGATTTCCACTACCCGCCTGCGGGCACGCCGCCGACGGTTGTGCTGTATACTCAGGCCAAAACGAACCTCGCCGATGATCCCAAGGCCAAGACCGGTATCAAGGTGATCTCGCTGCCCGATTTGCGTTGGCACCGTCGCGACATCAAGACCGTGCAACTTTTGTACCCGTCGATGGCCAAGATGGCCGCCGAAGCGCAGGGCAAGCATGATGCGTGGTTTGTTGAGGACGGGTTTGTCACCGAGGGCAGCTCGAACAACACTTATATCGTCAAAGGCAACAAGATCATCACGCGCCAGCTCAGCCACGATATTCTGCACGGGATCACCCGCGCCTCGCTGCTGAAATATGCCGCCGAAGCGCAGATGGAGATCGAGGAGCGCGCTTATACCATCGCCGAAGCGCAAGCTGCGGATGAGGCGTTTTTCACCTCGGCTTCGGCCTTTGTGATGCCCGTGGTCGAGGTCGACGAGGTGGCGATTGGCGCGGGCAAACCCGGCCCCGTCGCAGCGCGTCTGCGCGAAATCTACCTTGAGGAAAGCCTCAAGGCCGCGATCTGATCTGCACCTGAGCGCAAGACATCAAAAAGCCCCGGCCAGCCCAGCCGGGGCTTTTCTAGCACGCGCCATACCTTGTTCAGGTGGCGTGCGCGCGGAAAGACAGGATCGCAGGCGAAAGCGTCGCAGGGTCGGTGTTTTCAATCAACAAGATTGGCTCGTTCGCGATCAGCGCGATTGCGTGGCGTTGCGTGGGGTCTGCTTCAAAGCGAATATCATTCACATGTGGGGCAGGGCCCTCAAACTCGAGTGCGATCTGATCGCCGGGCGCGAAATCCGGGATGCTGGGCAGGTCGTCTGTCGCATTGAGCGGTGTCTTGGGTGCCTCCAGCATCGCCTCAATCCGCGCCATCACCTCGGCATCGGCATCGCTGGGCACGGATGTGGTTGGGCGTGCGGTCGGCGCTGCGGCTTCAAGGCCCTGCTCACGCAGTTCATCGAGCGGCACGACCGGTGCGCTCAGGCTGGAGAGCGTTTCTTGGCGTTCAGATTTGTCCGCCCGCTTGAACAGCCGCAGGTTGAAGCGGGGCAATGTGAAACGCGGCAGCGCCACCTTGCGCCGGGCGGGTTTGGCGGCGTCGCCCCGGCCATTCCCTTGCGCAACTTCGCGAACCTCTTGCGCCTGCGCTAAGGTGCCCGTGAGACGGGGCGCGAATTCGCCCCATACAAGCAGGGCAAGAGCGATCGTGACGGCAAGAAACAATGCGAACATAGCGGTAAACTCCCGAATACTAGGAGCAGTGTGTGGGCGGTGCGCACAGCCGGCAAGGCGTTTATGCGCAGTTTCGGGCGTGATTGTTGACCACTGCTTTACCAATCTCAATAACTTGGTTGGATTAGCGGGAATGGGTGCATCAAAGCCAAAACAACGTGACGAAACTAAGGTAACACTTCGCCATATCGGCGCCCAATTTGACCCGCGAAAGGGCGCCGATTCGAGGCGTAAATCAGATGGTGCGCGGAAGGTGAATCTCGGGTGATGGGGTGTTGAGCGTCGAGTCGATCCCCAACACCACCGAGGTCGGCTGCAAGTCCGAAAGCTGGGTGTTTTGCAGCACCGCCACCGATTGCCCCCAAAGCGAGACGGTCACATCCGCACCAGTTTGCCCGATGGTGAAATCGTCGCTCTCCTTGTAATCGAACACGTCGAGCAGCAGAACCTCGCCGGTATCCCCGTTCTCGCTGTCACCCGACGGCGTCGGGGTGAAATCGGTAATCGTGACGGCTTGGCCCACGCCTTTCGTGGGCGAAACCACGAAATTGTCCCAGCCCGCGCCGCCGGTCAGTTGATCGCCATCATCCGCGAACAGATTGTCGTCGCCTGCGCCGCCATCAAGCGTATCGTAATTTCCAGAGAGGGTGTCGAGCGCGAGAAGTTCATCATCGCCATAGCCACCATTCAAGGAATCGCTGCCCTGATAGTCAAATAGCACATCGTTTCCGACATTGCCGCGCAACGTGTCGTCTCCAGGCCCGCCCAAAAGGGAATCATTCCCGTCGCCGCCATCAATATAGTCGTCGCCAGACCCGCCGATGCCGCCGAAATAGTCATTGGCTTGCAGATAACCTGCGTAAAGCCCGATCGAGCCGCTTGCAAATGCAGGAATAGCGGTGTCGGCGCTAAGGTCGGTTCCGTCATCGCCGCCCTCAAGCCAAAGCGTGTCATCGCCCGCTGATCCGTTGAGCGTGTCGCTGTAATCGGTGCCGCGCAGCGTGTCGTTTAAGTCTGTGCCTTCCAGTTCGACGCCTTCGCCCGGGGCAGGGCTCACACCGGTGATGCTATCGCCCATTTGAGGGTCGGTTTCGCCTGCCGATGGGGCATCGCCGCCTGCGGTCGTGTCCTCACCGGTTCCAGCCTCTCCGCCCGCCGTGGTGTCATCGCCCGTCTCCGGCGTTTGATCAGTACCGGTTTCAGGGGCCGTGTCGAAGCTGGCCTGCAGGCTGTTGATATCATCCGTGACGTAAATCGCACTGGCCGCAGCCGCGAAATCCTCGGGTGCGACGCCTTCGACCTGCGCCACCGAATTGCCATTCAGCAAAATCGTCAGATTCGTTCCGTCATGGGTTGCTTCAAACGAGGAAACCGCATCAAGATCATCGACTTGAACCGTGATGGCCTCGCCTGTCCCTGGGATGCCCGAAGGGGTGTCCGTGCGCCCGAAATCGGTGATGTGGACGGGCGCGTCGCCCTCGTGCCACCAGATCGAGAATGTATCGGAGCCCTCGCCCCCCGTCATCGTGTCGCCCTTATCTCCGGCCAGGAAATCGTCATTGCCGCCGCCATCAAGCAGGTCCGGCGCTCCGGCAAGATCTAAGGCTATCAGCGCATCATTACCGTAGCCGCCGAAAAGCTGGTTTTCTCCTTCGACATCAACCAGCAAATCCGAGCCGAGATTACCGCGCAGCGTATCATCGCCCTGCGAGCCGGTGATCGCATCTTCGCCGTGCCCGCCATCAATGAAATCATCGCCCGTGCCGCCGACCGCGCCAAACAGGCCGGAATTCTCAAGGTTGCTAAGAGGATCACCGGGCCCGGTCATCGCATCCAGACCATCTTCGGTCACCAGTGAGATATCACCGTGATCATCGCCGCCTTTTAGGAAGATGCGGTCGTCGCCCGCTTCGCCCATCACGCTATCGGTGCCATCGGTGCCGATGATCGTGTCATCGCCCGCCGTGCCGAGCGTCAACTGGTCGGGAGCTTCAATCGAGATCTCCTCGCCTGCGCCGCTTTCATTGTCGCTGTCATCGCGCGGCAATGCGTCGGAACTGTCGTTATTGTCATCGCCATCGCCCAGCGTGAAGACCAGCGCGAGCGGCAAAAATGCGAAAAGTAAAAGTGACATCATAATCGTGATTCCCCCCAGAACCCCTTGAAATTAAGCAAAGGTATCCGGGGAAATCACGGTTCCGTCAATACTCGCGATAAGATTGTGATGTAACGTTTCTCAACGCGAAACAAAGTCAGGCAGGGGGCGATATTGTCGCTACTTAAAGTCCGCTTTCGTCCAGAACCTGTTGCAAGATCGGAGCCAGTCGTGCCGCCCATTGTACTTGCTGTTCGGGTGTCTCGATCAGATCGTTGCGCAGCTCGATCAATACGTTGGGACGCCCTTTTTGCAGCGCGTGGCGGTCAATCGAGTCGCCTTCCAAGTGCCCGAGATAGGGTTCGTTGTCGCCCACACACAGATCGGCTTCTGCGCAAAGCCGCGCGATCAGGGGCAGGGCAAGACGACTATCGGCGGGGGCGTGCAACACACCGACCTGCCAAGGCCGCAGCGCCCGCCCGCGCAGTTGCGGCGTGTAGGAATGGATCGCGCAGATGACCGTATCGTCGCGCTGCGCAGCCAGCTTTGCGTAGGCGTCATGATAGGGGCGATAGAGCCGTTCCAACCGCTCTTGGATCTGCGTCGGACTGGCCACACGATTGGCCGGTATGATCGTGCCATCGTAAAGCTGCATCACCAGGGTCGGGTCATCCTCGCCCCGGTTGGGATCAATCACAAGGCGCGAGAAATTGCTCGCGATCAGCGGGGCGTCCAACTGCTCGGCCAGGGCCTGCGACAGCCCCAGCGCGCCCACGTCATAGGCGATGTGGCGCGCCATATCCCCCGCCGCGATCCCTAAATCGCCCCCCGCGACCCATTCGGGCACTGTATTGCGGGCATGATCGCAGGTGACAAGCCAGCGCGCAGGGCGCGCCTTGCCGGTAATGCTATAGGGGGCTTGATCCGTCATCTTCTCTTCACGCTTGCTCGATATGGCCCCAAATAGACCGAAACTTGCCCCAAGGGCCAGTTGCAGCCCGCAACAATTTGCGCCATACCCGTCATTGGCCCACGAAATGACACCAATTTGATCAGGAGACGAGGACGCATGAGACGCCTTCGCAATGTAAAAATCGTGGCCACTTTGGGCCCATCCTCTTCGGACTATGAAAGTATCAAGGCGCTGTTTGTTGCCGGTGCCGATGTGTTCCGCCTCAATATGAGCCACGGCACCCATGACGAGCATCGCGCCCGGCACGCCATCATTCGCAAGCTTGAGGCCGAGTTCTCGCGCCCGATCGCCATTCTCGCCGACCTTCAGGGACCAAAGCTGCGCGTGGGTACATTTGCCGCCGGCGCCGCCGATCTTGAAGAGGGTGATGCGTTCCGCTTTGATCTAGAAGACGTGCCGGGCACCAATCACCGCGCGCGCCTGCCCCACCCCGAGATTTTCGCAGCTCTTGAGTCGGGCTCGGAATTGTTGGTCAATGATGGCAAGATCCGCCTGCGCGTCGAAGATTGCGGTGCCGATTACGCCAATTGCACCATCACCGTGGGCGGCACGATTTCCGACCGCAAGGGCGTGAATGTGCCCGACGTGGTGCTACCCGTCGCTGCGCTGTCTGATAAAGACCGCAAGGATCTGGAATTCGCCTGCGAGATGGGCGTGGACTGGCTGGCGCTTAGCTTTGTGCAGCGCCCCGAAGACGTGATTGAGGCGCGCGATCTGGCCAAAGGCCGCGCGGCGGTTCTGAGCAAGATCGAGAAACCATCGGCGGTGCGCTGCTTTGACGATATTCTGGCCGTGTCCGACGGGATCATGGTTGCGCGTGGCGATCTTGGGGTCGAACTGCCGGTGCAGGCCGTGCCGCCGATCCAAAAGCAACTGATCCGCAAATGTCGCGCCGCCGCCAAGCCGGTGATCGTGGCGACGCAGATGCTCGAATCCATGATCGAAAGCCCAATGCCGACGCGCGCCGAAGTGTCCGACGTGGCCACCGCGATTTATGAGGGGGCCGATGCGGTCATGCTCAGCGCGGAATCCGCAGCCGGGCGCTATCCGGTCGAGGCGGTCGAGACGATGGACAACGTCGCGATCTCAGTCGAGAAAGACCCGATCTATCGCGAAATCATCGAAGCCTCGCGCAATGCAGACCGCCAGACCGTTGCCGACGGGATCGTGGCCGCCGCGCGTGAGATTGCCGAGACCACCGATATCGCGGCGATCTGCGCCTATACTCAGTCGGGCAAGACGGTGGCGCTGACCGCGCGCGAACGCCCGCGTGTGCCGATCATTGCGCTCTCGCCGGTCGATGCCACACTGCGCCGCGTCACCCTGACTTGGGGCGTGCATGCCGTGCATTGCGGAGAGCTGGAGCGGTTCAAGCAGGCCGTCGTCAATGCCGCCCGCGCGGCACGTGATTTTGGCTTTGCCGATGAAACGCAACAGATCATTGTGACCGCTGGTGTGCCTTTTAACGTGCAGGGTACAACGAATATCCTGCGCGTAGCGCCTTGCGATGAAAGATTGATTTATCGCACCGACCCTGAGTAAGCTTCCTGTAGGGGAGTGAAGCGAGAGGGATATAAAATGGATTTGGCCGGGCTTGATACCGATCTGATCCTGACAATTGGTCTGGCGATCGCGATCTTCGCGGTCCCGGCCGTCATCTTGGCGTTTTCAAATCATCGGCCACCACGCGCCGCCGCCGTTGCGGTGCTGGTGTCGGGCGGGCTGATTATCTTAGCCTTTTACGCCAAACCCGATGGCTATACGATTGAACGCATCCCCGATGCGGTGGCGCGCACACTCGCACGGGTGTTCAACTAGACTGCGCGCAGCACTTTGCACTGTGATTTCGCAAGTTTGGCCTTGCCAAGAACAGCCCGCGCGTCTATCAGGCGCGCTCGACCACCGCGTGGCCGGCCTCAGTGGCATGCCGAGTCGCGCTTCCACACCCTGAAAAGGAGCTGTAAATGCCCAAGATGAAGACGAAATCCGCTGCGAAAAAGCGGTTCAAGTTCACCGCCACCGGCAAAGTCAAAGTCGGTCACGCCGGCAAGCGCCACGGCATGATCAAACGCTCCACGAAATTCATCCGCGACACCGCAGGCACCATGGTGCTGTGCGAAGCGGATACGAAAATCGTGAAGAAATACATGCCTTATAATCGCTGATCGGGAGACTTGAACAATGTCACGCGTTAAATCCGGGAAAGTCACCCACGCCGCGCACAAGAAAGTGCTGAAAAAGGCGAAAGGCTATTACTCCGCGCGCTCGCGCAACTTCCGCACCGCCACGCAGGCGGTCGACAAGGCCAATCAATACGCGACCCGCGACCGTAAGGCCCGCAAGCGTAACTTCCGCGCGCTCTGGATCCAGCGTATCAACGCCGCCGTGCGTTTGGTCGATGCCGATTTGAGCTACTCGAAGTTCATCCACGGTCTGGCTCTGGCTGGCGTCGAAGTGGACCGCAAGGTTCTCGCCGATCTCGCCGTGCACGAGCCCGAGGCGTTCGCCGCCATCGTGGAACAGGCCAAAGCGGCCGCTGCAACGGCTGTTGCCGCCTAAGCGCGACACGGCTATCGATATCACGAAAGGCCGCTCCTTCGGGGCGGCCTTTTGCGTTGCGCCCCTCATTGCGTGGGGGCGCCGTTCAAGGGGGCGCTGCCCCCTCTGGCCTACGGCCATTCACCCCCGGGATATGTCGATCAAGAGGAAGGGAAATCGCCTCCCGGCTTCCAAGTGTTGGAAATATCCCGGGGGAGGCCGCAGGCCGGGGGCGGAGCCCCTCTTCTTATAAAGGCAAGGTTGCAAACTTGTCGCCCTGCGGCTAACCCCTAGGCCAAAGAATTTGCGGGGAAAGACATGCAAGATCTGCGCGAGAAATACCTCACCGCCATTGCCGAGATGACCGATGAGGCCGCTCTGGAAGAGCTGCGCCTCAGCGCGCTGGGCAAGAAGGGCGAAATCAGCCTAAAAATGCGCGAGCTGGGCAAGATGACCCCGGAGGAGCGCCAGACCACGGGCAAGGCGCTCAACGTGCTGAAAGACGAGATCGATGCTGCCCTGCGCGCCAAGAAATCCGCGCTGGCCGATGCGGCGCTTGATGCCCGTCTGCGCGAGGAATGGCTCGACGTGACGCTGCCGGGCCGTCCGCGTCGTCAGGGCACCATCCACCCCGTCAGCCAAGTGATGGACGAGGTCACCGCGATCTTCGCCGATATGGGTTTCGCGGTCGCCGAGGGCCCGCAGATCGAGGACGACTGGCACAATTTCGACGCGCTCAACATCGCGCCCGAACACCCCGCGCGGCAGGAGCATGACACGTTCTTCATGCATCGCGACG
>JAFGWK010000056.1 GCA_016937195.1 Paracoccaceae bacterium
ACCGCGTGCCGCCGCTGATGGTGCGCGCCGCCGAGGTGGCCTCGGGGTGCAAGGTGGCGGGGCCTGCGGGCGGACTGTATCGGTCGCCCTCGCTGCCCGGTGATACTGGAGAACAGCGTTTCCAGCTAGATTGCTGATGCGTCGACCTGCCGCAGCTGGCGGGCCGCAAACTTGACTCGGATCAAGGTAACGACTCTGTGATCGTGATCATTTCGCCACTGAGAAATGTATCGTAAACGGAGAAGCGACATGCGTCTGTTCGCCATTATCTATTCGCTCGCCGGGCCCACTCTGGCCGGGATATTGATCACCGCAGCGCTGACCATGAACATGTTCACCTCGCGCGCAATGATCGCCTCGGCAGTCATCGGATTTATCGTAGCGCTGCCGATTTCTTGGTTTGTTGCCAAACAGATCAACGAAAATATGTGATCGCTCGCTTACGAAAGTGACAGACGGGACTGCGGCAGCTATGCGTTCATTGTAAAGTATAGCGCGCCGCGCTGAGTTTGTTTCACTCGTGAGAGGGTTTATGTCCAACGTTTCTGGTTATTCCAAAACGCAAATTGGCCTGCATTGGCTGGTCGTTTTGTTGCTGGTCCCGCAATTCCTGCTAGATGACGCGATGGGTCACACGTTTCATCAAATGGCGCGCGGCAGCGCGGTTACCCCCGATTTCCTGACCTATCTGCATATCGGGGTCGGTGTGACAATCCTTGTGCTGGCTGCGTGGCGACTGATCTTGCGCGCAACGCAGGGCGCACCCGAACCTCCCCATGACGATCCTGAACTGATGCGGTTCGGGGCCAAGGCGATTCACTGGTTGCTTTACGCCATCTTGTTCTTGCTGCCAGCGACAGGTGGGATCGCGTATTACTTTACGATCAGGTGGATGGCTGAGGTGCATTCGGCATTGACGACGGGGCTCTTGATCTGCGCGGGGCTGCATGTCGCGGCAGCGCTATATCACCAGTATTACCTCAAAGATCACCTGCTGCGCCGAATGATGAAGCCCGTGGATTGAGCGGGGCATTGAGGGCGGTCCTAGCCGAGGAACCGCTCTACATCTGCCTCGACTTCGCGCGGGCGCTCGGCGTGTAGCCAGTGGCCCGCGTTTTCGATTTCTACAAACTCAGCTTGCGGAAACAGCGCGCGGATCAGGTCGTGATCGCCCGCCTCGACATAATGCGAATTCGCACCTGACAGGAACAGGGCGGGGCCGTCATAGCTGCAACCAAGTGGCGTCTCGGGCCAGCCAAGGATCGTATCCAGATTGTCTTTCAGGGCCTTGAGGTTGAATTTCCAACGCACAGGCCCGTCGCGCAGACTCAGCGATTGCAGTAAGAACGCCCGCGTGCCGGGATCTTGGACCTTCGCGCCCAACAGGCGATCAGCCTCCGAGCGCGTTTCGATTTTCTCAAGCGGCAGCGCCTGCATTGCCTCGATCAGCGCGCCATGGCTGTCGCCATGCCCGTAGGGTTTCGGGGCCATATCGGCGACAATCAGGCGGCGCACCAGATCGGGATGGTTGAGCGCCAGCATCATTGCCGCTTTGCCGCCCATCGAATGCCCCAGCACATCGGCCTGCCCGCCATGAGCCTCGATTACCTCTGCGATATCATCGGCCATCGCGGGGTAGTCGTGATCATCGTCCCAAAAACTGTCGCCATGATTGCGCATATCCAGCGCAATGACTTGGCGTTGTGCGCTAAGCTGTTTGGCGATTGCGCTCCAGTTGCGTGCTGACCCGAACAGGCCCGGTGCGATGATAAGCGGGGGCGCATCGGTTGGAGCGCCATGAATGAGAGTGTTCAACATGGCTATTAACGTAGGACGCGGGGAGGCGGGCGACCAGTGCGCAAAGAAGAAAAACTTGCGAGCCGGGTGACTTGCGCGGTGCAGCGCGCATGGCTAGCGTGCGCGAGAACAGTTTGAGGGATAGGCATGGCGCCAGAGCAGATCACGCATATGGCCGCGCAGGTGTCGCGCCTGTTGGCCACGCGCTTGGGGGCCAAAGGCGTAGGACTTGAGGCGCGCGTTTCCCATCGCGCCCGCGCATTGCCGCGCAAAGTGCGCCGGGCTGCGCTGCAACTGGCCAAGGCGGAGCGCTTGGCGCATGCACCCAAACAAGCGCGTCAGCTTGATGCGCGCGCCATTCAGGCCGCCTATGCAACCTGCATCAACTACCTAGAGCCCTTGCGCGCGGGCGAGCGGTTTCGCGCCGCTGCCCTGACCTTTGGCAGCTCGGTCGCTTTTATCGTGATCGTGGTGGGTGGGATGATCTTTGGCGCGATGTGGCTGACCGGCTGGTGATAGCTGGTGATATGAGAAAGGCCCCCGAGATCGGAGGCCTTTCCACAGTGCGATCAGACTCGGATCACAGATTGGGATACAGCGGGAAGCGCGCGCAAAGCGTGGCGACCTTGGTGCGCACGGTTGCTTCGACATCGGCGTTGCCCTCTTCGCCATTGGCGGCCAGACCATCGACCACTTCGACGATCAGACGTCCGATTTCGCGAAACTCTTCTTCGCCAAAGCCGCGCGTGGTGCCTGCCGGGGTTCCCAGACGCACGCCCGACGTGACCATCGGCTTTTCGGGATCAAACGGGATGCCGTTCTTGTTGCAGGTGATATGGGCGCGCCCGAGCGCTTTTTCGGTGGCATTGCCTTTGACGCCTTTGGGGCGCAGATCGACCAGCATCACATGGGTGTCGGTGCCGCCGGTAACGATATCAAGGCCGCCTTTCATTAGCTCGTCTGCCAGTGTCTTGGCGTTTTTCACGACCTGCTCGGCATAGACTTTGAACTCGGGGCGCTGCGCCTCGCCAAAGGCGACGGCCTTGGCCGCGATCACATGCATCAAGGGGCCGCCCTGAATGCCGGGGAAGATCGCCGAGTTCACCTTCTTGGCGATCTCTTCGTTATTGGTCAGGATCATGCCGCCGCGCGGACCGCGCAGGGTTTTATGCGTCGTGGTGGTGGCGACATCGGCATAGGGGAAGGGCGAGGGGTGCTGACCACCCGCCACGAGACCTGCGAAATGCGCCATGTCGACCATCAGATAGGCACCCACCTCATCCGCGATCTCGCGGAACTTGGCAAAGTCGATCTGGCGCGGAATGGCCGAACCGCCTGCGATGATCAGCTTGGGTTTGTGCTCTAGCGCCAATTCGCGGACCTGTTCGTAATCCAGCAGGCTGTCTTGCTTGCGCACGCCATATTGGATCGCGTTGAACCATTTGCCCGACTGGTTGGGCTTGGCGCCGTGGGTCAGGTGACCGCCCGCGTCGAGGCTCATGCCGAGGATCGTGTCGCCGGGCTTGAGAAGGGCGGTGAACACGCCTTGGTTGGCTTGCGATCCAGAGTTGGGCTGGACGTTGGCGAACTCACAGCCAAACAGCGCCTTGGCGCGGTCAATGGCAAGATTTTCGGCCACGTCGACATATTGGCAGCCGCCATAATAGCGCCGCCCCGGATAGCCTTCGGCATATTTATTGGTCAACACCGAGCCCTGAGCCTCCATCACCGCGCTCGATACGATGTTTTCAGAGGCGATCAGCTCGATCTCGTCGCGCTGGCGACCCAGCTC
>JAFGWK010000304.1 GCA_016937195.1 Paracoccaceae bacterium
AACTGGGGATGCTGGCGTGCATTTGACTAGGCCTATGCTTTTTCGGGCTATGCGGGGCCTCTCTCAGCAAAAATCTTAGCAAAAATTCAGATTGGGGTCTATGAAGCGCGAGTAATTTTACGCCATAGAAGCAAGTATCTTCACCACAGTCGAAACAGTCGCCCTCTCCTTTATTCGACCTAGAGCTGCTGACAGGTCGATGTGAACATTCACCAGATTCGCCACACAGTCGCGGTGCGTATGCTATCGGCAGGCCAGCCCATCGAGGCCGTCGCGCAATACCTCGGACACTCGAACACGGCGATTACATACAAGACATATGCGCGGTTCATGCCGGAACACCTAGCGAACGCTGCAGCGATTCTTGAGTTCGATAGGTTCAGCGAACCAAGGCGCACTTCGTAAAATCGGCATAAGTTGTTGAAAAAAATGGTGGGCGGTGAGGGGCTCGAACCCCCGACATCTTCGGTGTAAACGAAGCGCTCTACCAACTGAGCTAACCGCCCCCTGCCCGCTCTTTAATCGGGTCGCAGCCTGCAAGCAAGAGCGGTTTTATCATTCCGGTACAAAGCCCTGAAATGACCAAGGCGCGCCCGGATCAGGGGCGCGCCTTAGGGGGGAAATGGTGGGCGATGAGGGATTTGAACCCCCGACATCATCGATGTGAACGATGCGCTCTACCACTGAGCTAATCGCCCCCGTGGCGCGCCTTTTAGCCTCAGTCCTCATCCTCTGCAAGAGGGGACAGGGGTGTTTTTTCATCGCCGCGCGCATCGGCCAGCATGCCCGAGGGGCGGCGCAGTTTCACGACCATGATTTCATCGCCGTTCTTTTCAAGCTTCCGGTTTATCTTGAGCTTACCCAGTGGCGGAATGCTCAGTTCTTCCCCCTCCGAAAGCGCCTCGCCCAGCACCTTCAGAACGGCTTCCGACATCTGGCGCGCCTGTCCCTTGTTCACACCCGCCGAGATCATCACCCGCTCTACAAAAGTCTTCTTGTTCACAACGACTTTGGTTTGGGGGGGCTCTGTGGGATCGATGGGCACCGACAGCGTTGCCGCAGAGGCAGGCGCAGATTTGGCGACGCGCGGTATTCTGGGGGCTTTGGTTGAGGGTTTTGCGGGAGCTTTGGGTTTAACAGCTTTGGCCATAATTGGTCCTCTATCCCTTATTGCGGGAGGGGTTTGAATTTTGTTGCACGCAAAGAAAACCGCCCGCCGCAAGGAATGCGACGGGCGGATATTTCAATGCGCGGTGGTTGCGGCCCCTGCCCCGCCCGACCCGCTTTTGGCGGCGGCGGCAGCGGCGGCTTCCTCGGCCTCCTCATCCCATTCGACGGGCTCTGGCATACGCACCAACGCGCGCTCCAGCACTTGGGTCACATGGGTGACCGGCACGATTTCCAGTCCCTCTTTCACATTGTCGGGGATCTCGGCGAGGTCTTTTTCGTTTTCTTCGGGAATGAAAACTGTCTTGATCCCTCCGCGAAGCGCTGCCAGCAGCTTTTCTTTCAGGCCACCAATAGGCATCGCATTGCCGCGCAGGCTAACCTCACCCGTCATCGCGATATCAGAGCGCACCGGAATGCCCGTCAGAACCGAAACAATCGACGTCACCATCGCCAGCCCCGCCGAGGGGCCATCTTTGGGCGTGGCACCATCGGGGACGTGCACGTGGATGTCCCATTTCTCGAACTTCGGCGGCTTGATGCCCATTTGCGGGGCGACCGAGCGCACATAGCTAGAGGCTGCGTCGATGGATTCTTTCATCACATCGCCAAGCTTGCCGGTGGTCTTCATCCGCCCCTTACCCGGCAGACGCAGCGCCTCGATTTGCAGCAGATCGCCGCCCACCGAGGTCCAGGCAAGCCCGGTCACGACACCAACCTGATCTTCCTTCTCGGCCAGACCGTAGCGGTGTTTCTTGACGCCAAGATACTCTCCCACCTTCGTCTCATCGACGATGATATGCTTGATCTCGCCCTTCGACTTGATGATCTCAGTCACCGCTTTGCGCGCAATCTTGGCGATCTCACGTTCAAGGCTGCGCACCCCGGCCTCACGGGTATAATAGCGGATCACATCACTCAGAGCGCCATCGGTCAGCTCGAATTCGCCCTTTTTCAGCCCATGCCCCTTGATCTGCTTGGGGATCAGGTGTTGACGCGCGATCTCTGCTTTCTCGTCCTCGGTGTAACCGGCCAGCGGGATGATCTCCATCCGGTCCAGCAGCGGGCCGGGCATGTTGTAGCTGTTCGCGGTGGTCAGGAACATCACGTTACTCAGGTCATATTCGACCTCAAGATAGTGATCGACAAAGGTCGAATTCTGTTCCGGATCAAGCACTTCCAGCATCGCAGAGGCCGGGTCACCACGGAAATCCTGCCCCATTTTGTCGATTTCATCGAGCAAAATCAGCGGGTTCGTGGTTTTGGCCTTTTTCAGCGCCTGAATGATCTTGCCCGGCATCGAGCCGATATAGGTCCGGCGATGGCCGCGGATCTCGGATTCATCACGCACGCCGCCAAGCGAAATGCGGATAAACTCACGCCCGGTAGCGCGCGCGACAGACCGCCCAAGCGAGGTTTTACCCACACCCGGAGGGCCGACGAGGCACATGATCGGCCCCTTCAGCTTGGCCGAACGCGCCTGCACGGCGAGATATTCGACGATGCGTTCCTTGACCTTTTCGAGACCGTAGTGATCGGCATCAAGCACCTTTTCCGCCGCGATCAGGTCTTTCTTGACGCGGCTCTTGGTGCCCCACGGGATCGCGAGCATCCAGTCCAGATAGTTGCGCACAACCGTGGCCTCAGCCGACATCGGCGACATGGATTTCAGCTTTTTCAGCTCGGCCTCGGCCTTGTCTTTGGCCTCTTTGGAGAACTTCGTCTTGGCGATGCGCTCTTCAAGCTCGGCGATCTCGTTTTGGCCTTCTTCGCCATCGCCCAACTCCTTCTGAATGGCCTTCATCTGCTCATTCAGGTAATATTCGCGCTGGGTTTTCTCCATCTGTGTTTTGACACGCGATTTGATCTTTTTCTCGACCTGAAGGACAGAGACCTCACCCTGCATCAGCCCGTAAACTTTTTCCAGACGCTCCGCGACATCCAGCGTTTCCAGCAAATCCTGCTTTTGAGCGACCTCAAGACCAAGATGGCCAGACACCAGATCCGCCAGCTTATCGGCATCGCCCGCATCGCCGACCGCGACCAGCGCCTCTTCGGGAATGTTCTTCTTGATCTTCGCATAGCGCGCGAACTCATCGCCAACGGTGTTAAGCAACGCACGAACCGAGGGCTGATCGCCGGGCAACTCAAACAGCGGCTCGGCCTCGGCCTCGAAATACGACTCGTTCACGACGAATTGGGTGATCTTCACGCGGCTCTTGCCCTCGACGAGAACCTTGACGGTGCCGTCAGGAAGTTTGAGCAATTGCAATACGTTAGCCAGAACACCGATGCGGTAGATACCGTCGGTGTCCGGGTCGTCTTCAGACGGGTCGATCTGGCTGGCCAGCAAGATCTGACGATCCTCGGCCATCACTTCCTCAAGTGCGCGTACCGATTTCTCGCGCCCCACGAAAAGCGGCACGATCATATGCGGAAACACCACGATGTCCCTAAGCGGCAGAACCGGATGGGTGACGGGGGTTATTTCGGTCATAAGTATTCCTCTGTGGCAAAAGGGCTTGGTCCCGTTCATCGGCGGCCATGTCCCTTCCCTTTTCATCCCAATATCTAGGTGGTCGGTTGGGTCGGTTCAACACGTCCTTGTCACTCAAATGCTACAATGCGCGTCCCGTCGCTTTTGGGCAAGAGGCAGTGCGCAGCTTTGAGGGGCACCGAGCAAATCCCAATTGCCCGAGCCTTAGCGTGGCAAGATCATTTCCGCGCGCAATCCGCCAAGCGCTTCACTTTCTCCCAGCTTGAGCGAGCCTCCGTGACTGCGCAAAATATCGACCGCAATCGACAGCCCCAATCCAACCCCGGGTCCGCGATCTTGATTGCGCGCGGGGTCCAGCCGGGTGAAGGGGCGCTGTGCCTCGTCGCGCCGCTCGGGAGGAATACCCGGCCCATCGTCTTGCACAACGATGCGCCAGCCCTTTTGCGAAATCGACACCGAGACCTCACAACGCTTGCCATAGCGCACAGCGTTGCCAATCAGATTTTCCAACGCGCGACGCAGTGCATCCGGGCGGAACGTCGCAGCCCCCTGCCCGTCACAAGCGCGCAGCGTCACATCGTGCCCCCCGCGCGCGCAATCCACGACCACGGCGCGCACGAAGGGGCAGATTTCCACCAACTCCGGCTCGCCTTGCGTCGCCCCCTCGCGGGCAAAATCGAGAAACGCATCGACAAGTCGGTTCATCTCATCGACATCACGCTCCATCGCCGTAATTTCCGGCCCCTCAGGCAGCATCGACAGCCCCAGACGCAAGCGGGTGAGCGGCGTGCGCAGATCATGGCTGACACCCGATAGCATCAAGGTGCGTTGTTCGATCTGACGCTCGATCCGATTGCGCATGTCCAGAAAGGCCGACCCCGCTGAGCGCACCTCGCTCGCCCCGCCCACCCGATAAGACACGTTGCGCCCCTTGCCAAAGGCCTCGGCTGCAACGGCCAAACGACGGATCGGACGCAACTGATTGCGCAAGAACAGATAGGCCACCAGTGTCATCAGCACCGAAACGAATACCATCAGAACCAGCAATTGATGCGGATTGGAGGCAGACACACGATCACGCGGAAAGCTAAGCGCAAGCGGGCCATGGGGCGTTTCCAGCACCACCGTCACCTGATCATCGGCATTATTCAGATCAATGTAACGCACATTTTCCAACGTCGCACGCAGCGTCGCGATCACCACAATTCCCGTGAGATCAAGAAAACTGCGCTGATCGCCGCGTGCACTGGCCAGCGCAGCGGGGGCCGGATAGCCGACCTTAAAGCCCAACACCGAATCAAGATTCGCCAGCCGCGCCCGCGCCGTTGCCAGATCCGGGGCTGTGCGGGCGGCGCGATCAAGCAGATCAATCTCGTGCACCATGGATTGTGTCATCTGCCGGGTCACGCGTTCAAAATGGCGCTGGATAAACACCATGGACACGACCAACTGGATTGTGACGACCGGCAATACCAGAATCAGCGCAGCCCGCCCATAAAGCCCGCGCGGCATCATCTGTTTGAGCCAGAGAAAATTCATGGCAGAACCCTAGCCGCAGCTTGCTCGGAGGGAAAGATGGAACAACTACAACAGGGCGTACGCCGACTCGTAGCGCCCAACCCCTCGCCGATGACCTATCGGGGCACGTGCAGCTATGTGATTGGCACGGGGGAAGTGGCGGTGATTGACCCCGGCCCCAATGACCCCAAACATCTGGGCGCGATTGTGGATGGGCTGGGGCCCGAGCGCATCAGCCATATCCTCGTCACCCATGCCCATCTGGATCACTCGCCGGGCGCGCGCGCGCTGTCAGAGGCAACCGGAGCCCCGGTTTACGCCTTTGGTCCTCCTGATGCCGGGCGCTCAGCGATCATGACCGAATTGGCTGCGCGCGGCGTGGCGGGGGGTGGCGAAGGGGTCGATCACGCCTTTGCACCTGATCGCTTGCTGGGGGATGGCGAGGTGCTGTCTCATGGCGATTGGGCGCTTACCGCGCTGCATACGCCGGGCCATTTCTGCAATCACCTCAGCTTTGCGTTTGACGATTCGGTGCTCAGCGGTGACGTGATAATGGGCTGGTCTTCAACGCTCATTTCGCCCCCCGACGGTGATCTGCGTGACTATTATGCCTCCCTCGCCCGCATCGAATCCCTTGCCCCGCGCATTCTGTATCCCGGCCATGGAGCCCCGGTGCTTGACCCACGCGCCCTGATTGCCGAGCAACGCGCCCATCGCGAGACCCGCAGCGCCCAAATCCTCGCCGCACTTCGCGCCGGCGCGGCAACGCCCGCATCCCTTACATCCCAGATCTACCGCGACCTCGCGCCCCCCTTACACGGCGCCGCCCAACGCAACATCTTTGCCCATCTCATTGAACTTACGCAACAAAATAAAATCCAGCCTGCCTCCACCCTCGCCCCAACGTCGGAATTTTCACTTCGCTGAAATTTAGCCCGCTTTTTGCAAGAAACCCTCTGGACAACCCGATTGCAGATTCATATACACCCCCTCGTGTTCCGGCGTAGCTCAGCGGTAGAGCAGTTGACTGTTAATCAATTGGTCGTAGGTTCGATCCCTA
>JAFGWK010000305.1 GCA_016937195.1 Paracoccaceae bacterium
TACGACGCCAGAGCTTGCGAAGATCTGGCCGAGTTCCTCGACCACTTTCTCTTTTTGGGCTCTATCCACAGTTACACTCCAAGTATGAGGGTTTCCCCCCGGCTCTCATTGTCCCGCTTGCGCGGGGTCGGGTCCGAAAGGGCCCGAGGCCAGATCGCCCGAGATCAGCCAAGCGGCCTCCCCCGGAAATGGTCTCGATCCCCATCTCAGGAAGGAAATTAAGCCAGTTTCCCGGCACCCTCCGTCTCGGACAGGTCAGGGCGGTTGCACATTCGCCGCCACCCCACCATCCACCGGTTTCCCGGTGGAATTCTTTTAGTTGCCGCTTGCGGACGCAACGTCCAGCGACACGCCCGGGCCCATCGTGGAGCTCAGCGACACCTTTTTCATATAGGTGCCTTTTGCGCCAGCGGGGCGAGCTTTGGAAACAGCGTCCACGAAGGCGCGCACGTTCTCAACCAGCTTCTCTTCCGAGAACGACACCTTGCCGATGCCGCCATGGATGACGCCAGCCTTCTCGACCTTGAACTGGACTTCGCCGCCTTTGGCAGCCGTCACAGCCGTCGCGACATCCATCGTCACCGTCCCGACCTTGGGATTCGGCATCAGGTTACGCGGGCCAAGCACCTTACCCAGACGGCCAACGAGCGGCATCATGTCCGGGGTCGCGATGCAGCGATCAAACTCGATCTTGCCCGACTGGATGGTCTCCATCAGGTCTTCCGCGCCGACGATATCAGCCCCGGCAGCCTGTGCTTCTTCGGCTTTCGCGCCACGCGCAAACACAGCCACGCGCACGGTTTTACCGGTGCCGTTGGGCAGTGCGACCACGCCGCGGACCATCTGGTCTGCATGGCGCGGGTCAACGCCGAGGTTCATCGCGATTTCCAGCGTCTCGTCGAATTTCGCATGTGCGTTCGACTTGATCAGCGCAACCGCCTCAGCGACCGAGAGGTTGTCTTTGCCAGCGAAAGCTTCGCGGGCGGCTTTGGTCCGTTTACCGAGCTTTGCCATGACTTACCCTTTCACCTCGATACCGATCGACTTCGCCGAGCCGAGGATGATGCTCATCGCGCCTTCGATGTCGTTGGCGTTCAGATCAGCCATTTTCGCTTCGGCGATCTGGCGCACTTGCGCGGCGGTGATCGTTGCAGCGGTCACACGACCGGGGGCCTCAGAGCCCTTCGGACGGTTACGCTTGCCAACCGGCTTGAGGCCAGCTGCTTGCTTGATGAAGAAGCTCGCCGTGGGCTGCTTAATCTCAAAGGTGAAGGACTTATCAGCATAATAGGTGATGACCGTCGGGATCTTCGCCTGCTTGTCCATTTCCTGCGTCTTGGCGTTAAACGCCTTGCAGAATTCCATGATGTTGATGCCGCGCTGACCCAGCGCAGGACCGACCGGCGGGGACGGGTTTGCGCCACCAGCCGGAATTTGCAGCTTGAGCTGCCCAACTACTTTCTTGGCCATTTGGCCCTCTCCTTATCACTGTCACACCCAAAAGGGGCGCGAAGTTTAGTGGTCCGGTCCGGGGTCACCCCCTCGCCTCCCACGATTTACACTCAGGCGGTTTTCTGCACCTGCGTGAATTCCAATTCGACCGGCGTGGGGCGACCAAAGATCGACACCGTCACCTTCAGGCGGCTTGCGGCCTCGTCCACTTCCTCAACCATGCCCGAGAAACCCTCGAACGGGCCGTCGGTCACGCTCACGTTCTCGCCGATCTCAAAGAAGATCAGGTTGCGCGGAGCCGCCGCTTCACCGGCCTCATCGACACGGCTCAGGATGCGGTTCACCTCGGCATCGCTCATCGGCATCGGGCGCCCTTGCGGCCCCAGAAACCCGGTGACGCGGTTCAGCGAGTTCACAAGGTGGTAGCCCTTGTCCGTCATCTCCATGCGCACCAGCACATAGCCGGGCATAAAGCGACGCTCGGAGGTCACTTTCTTGCCGCGACGCACCTCGATAACTTCTTCCGTGGGCACCAAGACTTCTTCGATCTGGTCCTCAAGACCTTGATCAATAACAGCCTGACGGATCCCCTCGGCCACTTTCTTCTCGAAATTCGAGAGAACGCTTACCGAATACCAACGCTTCGCCATGCTGACCTTAGCCCCTTCATGCCGGCGCTTGCGCGCCGTAAAATTCAAATTTTCCAGCGGGTTAGCCCGCAAACCCCGAACAAAAAACAGCGCGCACCACGCGAATCGATGCACGCCACTTACGGGAAAGTCCCGCCCCTTTACCGCCGTGCGCCATTGATTTCAAGGCCGTTAAAGACAGGTTCGCAAGTGCATCGCCAGTTTCGTCACGCAAGCCTGACGCGGGTTTAGTTCCCGAGCACCGCAGCTACGCCCAGACGGATGACCCAATCGACCAGCGAAAAGAACAACGAGGTCAGCGCAGCCATTGCCAGAACCATACCGGTCGTCAGCATTACTTCACGGCGTGAGGGCCAAGTGACCTTGCCCGCTTCCGAGCGCACCTGCTGAAGAAACTGAAGAGGGTTCGCCATGTTCGTTATCCCTGTAAAGCGCGCCCGTTTCGGCGCCTGCCTGTCTGTCTTAGCGCAACCTTTAGCGCGCAACTGCTGCCAGATACGCGCTGCAAGGCAGGATTTCAACCCATTTGCGCTCCCAGCCCGAAACATGGCACCCGGCTTTGCACCAGCCCGCCCCGTCCATCCGGCAGCACTCATCCGCGATGTCTATGGGATCCGCCGCGACAGGGGCGTTCGCGGTAAAGGAGGAGGCACCTCATCGTCATCCTCGAACGGCTGAGTAGACTCGGATCGCGCCCAGACAGGCGCAGATTGCGTTGCGCTTTGCATCGCCAGCGGCGGCACCCTATGCAAGGCAGGGCTGGCACGCCCAAGCCGGGCACGGATCGCTGGTCGTAACGCGATCACCCAAATCAGGGCCGCGCGCGCAAGAAGGGATGCGGTTTGATTGGGCGTCTATAAAGACGTGTCCAGGCTAACCGGACAACAGATGAACGACGCGCTGATCGCGATCATGGCCAGCGCGGCAAACCGCGAGGCTTTCGGAAACGCGAGACCCAGACCGGACGCGCCCAGATCAGGAATAACTTGCACTTTGCGCGATCAGTCCCAGCGGCTTGCGCGGCGCGGTCGCATCGACCAGTACAAAGCCATGGCGGGCGTATTTTTCCGTACCCGACGCGTCGCGAAAATTGACCCGCATGTTAAGATCGGTGTTGACCTTCGCGCGTAGATTAGCCCCGCCCCTCGGCCACACCTTTCCGTCACCAGACTGAATATCGATCGGCACGCCAACCGGGGGACGCCGCCAGCACCTCAGGCGCGGCCATGCGTTCCGGTGCCCTCTGGCTTTCTTCCCAAGACAGAAACCCAAAACTCGCGACGATAAAGAACCTGATCCAATATGGTCCGGAAAACAGTATGTGGAGAAGCGCCACGGCAATGTCTTACAATAATGTGAGACCCGATATCCGCCCAGTTAGGGCGCAATCATGGTGTGACATTGAAAATTTCTGGATCGTCACGGCTTGGCAGGGGCAGAGGGACTCGAACCCACGACCCTCGGTTTTGGAGACCGATGCTCTACCAACTGAGCTATACCCCTATGCCGTGTCGCGGTTGCTAAGCCAGCGCGCAGACGAAATCAAGAGCGATTTGCGCAAATCCGCTCCCCGCGCAGAAGTTCCCTCA
>JAFGWK010000057.1 GCA_016937195.1 Paracoccaceae bacterium
ACGGCGCTATTCTACAATGTGGCTTGGCAAGGGGGGGGCGATCGAAGACGAAACCCGCATTGCCCCCGCGATTCCACTGTTTGAAGATGCGTTTTCGGCGATGGCGCGCGGCTCGGTTCTGGCCACCGAGGAAGGACCGGTTGCAATCGAAGATCTCGTGCCGGGCGCGCGCGTCCACACGGCCGAGGGACGGGTCGAAACGGTCACCTGGATCGGCTCTATGACGATGTTTCCAACCCGTGCCGAGGGCGCAGCCAAGCTGATCCGTGTCGCCGCTGAGTCTTTTGGTCATGCGCGTCCGATGCCCGATCTGGTGCTTGGCCCGCACGCTCGCATCGGATTGCGCGATGCGCGGCTGCGTGGGCGCATCGGGATTGAGCAGGCCTATGTGCCAATCTCGAGTTTCATCGATGGTGTCAGCGTCATTGAGGTGCAGCCCGCTTCGCCCGTCAGCGTCTATCATCTTGTGCTTGAAAACCAAGGCTCGCTGAAAGTTGGCGGACTCGAGGTTGAAAGCTATCACCCCGGCGAGGGCGCCGAGCGGATGATCGACGCGCGCATGCTGGAGCTGTTCACGGGTGTCTTTCCGCAGATATCGCATCTGCGCGAGTTCGGGCGTCTAAGCCATCCGCGCCTGACGCGCCACGAGGTAGAGGACATGCTGGTCTGATTGGGAAGCAGACTGGTATCAGAAAGCCGCGCGAAGTGGGGTTCGCGCGGCTTTTGCTTGTTTTGGGGCAGGTGTTAGCCCTCCATCGCCTCCAACTCGTCGATAAAGCCTTCGATCATCGACAGGCCCTTGTCCCAGAACGCCGGGTCGGTGGCATCCAGCCCGAAGGGGGCTAGAAGCGCCTTGTGATGCATCGAACCGCCCGCTTCGAGCATCGCGAAATACTTGTCTTGGAAGCCCTGAGGTTCGGCCTCGTAAGCCGCATAAAGCGCGTTCACCAGACCATCACCAAACGCATAGGCGTAGACGTAGAAGGGCGAGTGGACGAAATGCGGGATATAGGACCAGAAGGTCTCGTATCCGGGCATGAATTCAAACACCGGACCCAAGCTTTCACCCTGCACCGACATCCACAAAGCGTTGATGTCGTCGGGCGTCAGCTCACCCTCTGCGCGCGCGGCATGCAGCTTGCATTCGAAATCGTAAAACGCGATCTGGCGGACGACCGTGTTGATCATGTCCTCGACCTTGCCCGCGAGCATGGTCTTGCGTTCTTCTTGCGTCTTGGCATCCGCCAGCAGTTTGCGGAAGGTCAGCATCTCGCCAAAGACGCTGGCGGTTTCGGCCAGGGTCAGCGGGGTTGACGCCAGCATTTCGCCCTGTTTGGCCGCCAGCACTTGGTGCACGCCATGCCCCAGTTCATGCGCCAGCGTCATCACATCGCGCGGTTTTCCTAGGTAGTTGAGCATCACGTAAGGATGCACGGTGGTCACCGTCGGATGGGCAAACGCACCCGGAGCCTTGCCCGGTTTCACGCCCGCATCAATCCAGCCGCGATCAAAGAAGGGCTGGGCGATTTCAGCCATGCGCGGATCAAACCCGGCATAGGCGTCAAGCACCGTGGCTTTGGCATCGTTCCATTGGATCTCGCGCGGGTCTTCGGCGGGCAGCGGGGCGTTGCGATCCCAGATTTGCAGCTTCTCAAGGCCCAGCCATTTCGCCTTGAGCGCGTAGTAGCGATGGCTCAGGCGCGGATAGGCGGCAACCACGGCGTTGCGCAGGGCCTCGACGACCTCGGCTTCGACATCGTTAGACAGATGGCGGCCCGTTTGCGGCGTGGGCATCTTGCGCCAGCGATCCTCGATTTCTTTTTCTTTGGCGAGCGTGTTGTGGATGCGCGAGAAGGTACGGATATTTTCGCCAAACACCTTCGCCAAGGCCTGCGCCGCCGCTTCACGTTTGGCACGGTCGTGATCGGACAGAAGTGTTGTGGTGGCCTCAAGGCTCAGCGTTTCGCCCAGCACATCAAATTCCAGAGCGGCGGTGGTTTCGTCAAACAACCGGTTCCACGCAGAGGCCCCGACGACCGATTGATCGTGCAGGAATTTCTCCATCTCATCGGAAAGCTGGTGCGGCTTCATCGCGCGCATCCGGTCAAAAACGGGTTTGTAGCGCGCTACCTGCGGATCGGCGAACACCGACTCGTAATGCGCGTCTTCGATGCGGTTGAATTCAAGACTGAAGAACACCAGCGGCGTGGTGAAAGTGGTGATCTTATCCTGTGCATCCGCCATCTGTTTGACGCGGGCGCCATCGCCGGTGTTTTGATAATAGCGCAGCCCGACATAAGACATCACGCGGCCTGCTTTTTCCTCAATCGCCTCGTAGCGCGCGATGCATTCGGCCATGCCGCGCGCATCCAGATCGGCGAGCTTGCCCTCGAAGTCACGCGCAAAGGCGGCGCAATTTTCTTCAAGCCACGCCATATCGGCGGCGAGTTCGGGCGCGTCGGGGGCGGAATAGAGATCGCTCAAATCCCAATCGGGAAGCGCACCAAAGCCCCCTGAAGTTGCATTGGCATCATAAACGGGGCGGGGGGGCGTGAATGTCATGGCGTCCTCTTGGTCTGGCATGTTGGCATTGAGATAGGGGGCTTGGGGCGGGAATGGCAAGGGGTGCGTAAAATTTGGGCAGCGCGCCATAAATAAAGCCTCGATAACGTCATTGCGTCCCTCCAACCGCAGCGATTGTCTTTCCCTCAAGATGCTCTAGCCTTAGAAATGAGGTAAGAAAGAAGGAGTAGCCGCAATCGCAATGATAGAGTATTTCAACGAGATGTTCGACGGTGGCCAAGTCCGCGAGCCCTATAGCGCGCTTGACGGCTGGACCCGAGAAATGCCCGCCGAACTCCGTGCTATGAAGCAGGCCGAGGCTGAGGCCATGTTTCGTCGGATCGGCATCACATTTGCGGTTTATGGTGAGGGCGGTGACCCGGATCGGTTGATCCCATTCGATATGTTCCCCCGCGTGTTCACGCAAATGGAATGGCGCAAGCTTGAACGTGGCATCAAGCAGCGGGCCCGTGCGTTGAATGCCTTTTTGCTCGATGTCTATGGTCGCGGAGAAATCGTTCGCGCCGGGCGCATCCCCGCGCGTCTGGTGTATCAAAATGACGCCTATGAGCGTTCTGTAAGCGGCTTTGTGCCGCCGCGCGGTATCTACAGCCATATCGTTGGCATTGATCTGGTGCGCACAGGGCGCGATCAGTTCTACGTGCTCGAAGACAACTGCCGTACGCCCTCGGGTGTGTCCTATATGCTGGAAAATCGCGAGATCATGATGCGGATGTTCCCGCAGCTTTTCCGCGACAACCGGATCGAACCGGTCGAAGGCTACCCCGAGGCGCTGCGGCGCACGCTGGCCTCGGTTGCGCCTGTGAAATGCACTGGCGAGCCGACGATCGCGATCCTCACGCCGGGGCATTTCAACTCGGCTTATTATGAACATTCGTTCCTTGCCGATTTGATGGGCGTAGATCTGGTCGAAGGGGCCGATCTGTTCGTTGAGGGTGGCTTTTGCTGGATGCGCACCACCGAGGGGCCGCAAAAGCTGGACGTGATTTATCGCAGGCTGGATGATGCCTATCTTGATCCGCTGTGCTTCCGTCCCGATTCCATGCTGGGTGTGCCGGGGCTGATGGATGTTTATCGCTCTGGCGGGGTAACGATCACCTCTGCGCCCGGGGCCGGTGTGGCCGATGACAAGGCAATCTATACCTTCGTGCCGGAAATGATCAGCTTTTATCTGGGCGAAGAACCGCTTTTGGAAAACGTGCCGACATGGCAATGCGCCAAGCCCGACGATCTGAAATATGTGCTTGATAAGCTTGGTGAACTCGTCGTCAAAGAGGTTCACGGATCGGGCGGTTACGGGATGTTGGTGGGCCCGAAATCCACCAAGGAGCAGATCGAAGTGTTCCGCCACAAGATTATGGAAAACCCCGTCAACTATATCGCACAGCCGACATTGGCGCTGTCCACCACCCCGACATTTGTCGAGGAAGGGGTAGCCCCGCGTCATGTCGATTTGCGGCCTTATTGTCTGGTCGGAGAAAAAATCGAACTGGTGCCGGGTGGATTGACACGCGTGGCGCTGACCGAAGGCTCGCTCGTGGTGAATTCAAGCCAAGGTGGCGGCGTCAAAGATACCTGGGTTCTGGCGGAGTGATGATATGCTGAGCCGGACGGCGGAAAATCTATTTTGGGTCGCGCGCTATATGGAGCGTGCAGAGACGATGGCGCGACTGTTGGAGGTCGGATCACGCATCTCGCTGACACCCTCTGCGGGGCACGGCCATAGATCAGACTGGGAAAGTCTGCTGCAAGCCTCGGGCACTGCCGAGGGCTTTTGGACGAAATATGGCGACCCGGTGCAGCGCAATATCGAAAGCTACCTGTTCTTCGATCGCGATAACCCGTCATCGGTGATTTCATGCATCGAGCGGGCGCGCGAAAACGCCCGCATCGTGCGCACCGCGATCACCGGACAGGTCTGGGACACGCTCAACACCGCGTTCCAACAGATCCGCCAGATCGAACGCCAGCCACGTTCTGAAATGGAGCTGGGCGAGCTGTGCGACTGGGTGAACCGTCAATCGGCGCTGCTGCGTGGCTCGATGGATGGCACTATGCTGCGCAATGATGGGTTCTTCTTTATGAATCTGGGCTACGCGCTGGAGCGCGCCGACAATACCGCGCGTCTGATCGACGTAAAGTATTTCGTGTTGCTGCCCTCGGTCGAGATGGTCGGCTCGGGGCTGGACAATCATCAATGGCGGGTGCTGTTGCGCGCGTTGAATGCGCATCGCGCTTTCCATTGGGCCTATGGCGGCGAGATCACCTCGGCAAAGATCGCCGATTTCCTGATCCTCAATCCGGCTAGCCCGCGCTCTCTGCTTTCGTCTACCAAGAAAGCGATGCATCATCTCGACAATCTGGCGACGTTTTACAACAAGCCCGCAGGCCCGGCACAAGAAAGCGCACATGCGTTGGTTGCCGCGCTGTCAGCCGCCCGCGTCCCCGAGATTTTCGACGAAGGGTTGCATGAATTCCTGACACGTTTCATTCAAGATATCGGTGGGCTGACCGGTCTGGTGCAGCGCAGCTACCTGAGTGGAGAGGCGCAATGATTCTTACGGTCGATCATGTGACAACATATTCCTACGACACAGCGATGGGGGCTTCGGTGCAATCGCTGCGCTTGTTTCCCTCGCGGTTTAGTGGCCAACGCGAGATCGACTGGCATGTCGCCGTCGAAGGCGGCATTCGCGGTGGTGAGTTTCGCGATGGTGCAGGTGATAAAGTCGAAAGTTGGTCGGTGCGCCCTCCGGTCGAGGAGGTCGTCGTGGCAGTGCGTGGGCAGATCGAAACGACAGATACCGCAGGCGTGCTGCGCGGCCATCGTGAGTTGGTGCATCCTATGGCCTATTTGCGGGAAACGACTGCGACATGGGGCGATGAGGGATTGGAGAGACTCGCCGCTGAAGCGGTTGGGGGCTGCACAGAACCGCTGGATTGTGCGCATCGTCTTAGTGCGGCTGTGGCCGAGGCAATTGCCTACGAACCCGGCACGACCGACGCGCACACCACCGCTGCTGAGGCTTTGGATCAAGGGAAGGGCGTGTGTCAGGACCATGCTCATGCGCTGATCGCTGCGGCGCGCGCGCAGGATCTGCCCGCGCGCTATGTCTCGGGCTATCTGTTTGCCACGGAAGATGGCGCGCCTCATGAGGCGGCTCATGCTTGGACGGAAATCTGGATTGAGGGGATTGGCTGGATCGGCTTTGACGCGGCGAATAGCTGCTGCCCCGATGATCGCTACATTCGTCTGGGATCCGGTTTAGACGCCCACGAGGCCGCGCCAATTCGCGGCATCACGCAGGGCGGATCAGAAGAGCGCCTAAACGTCACAGTTGCTCTTGAGCAAGTCCAGCAATAAGGTCACGCTGATCAGGGGGATCAGGGAAAAATTATGACCTATTGCGTCGGCTTGCTTTTGAATGCGGGCATGGTTCTGCTGTCAGATACACGTACCAATGGTGGGCTGGACAATATTGCGACCTATCGCAAGATGTTCACCTTTGAAGACCCCGGTGAGCGGGTGATTGCAATCATGACTGCGGGTTCTTTGTCGGTGACGCAAACCACGCTGGCGCGGCTGCGCGAAGATATCGACTCTTCGGATGCGACGGGCGACACCTCGATTATGCTTGCGCCGACAATGCTTAAGGTGGCCGAGATCATCGGCAATACCATGGCGGGTGTGCGCAAAGAGATCGTGAGCCGGATGGAGATGGAGCGGGTCTCAACCTCGGCCTCGATCATCGTCGCGGGCCAGCGCGCGGGTGGTGAGATGCGGATGTTTCTGATCTACCCCGAGGGTAATTTCATCGAAGCGACCGAGGACACGCCTTTCCTGCAAATCGGCGAGCATAAATACGGCAAGCCGATTCTTGACCGAGTGGTGCGGTCTGAAACCACGCTTGAGGACGCGCAAAAGGCGGTGCTTTTGTCGATGGATTCGACGCTGCGGTCTAACTTGTCGGTCGGGATGCCGCTGGATCTGGCCGTGATCGCCAAAGACGATTGCAAGATCACGATGCAGCGCCGGCTTGAGGCGGGCGATCCCGATTTCGCGCGCATGTCCGAGGCGTGGTCAACCGCGCTGCGCGACAGCTTTACGCAGATTCGGCTTTAGTCTCAATGGCCTCACCGGCCGCATCAAACACCGCTACGCAGCCGTCATAGAACCGCGCACGCGTGGCGGGCACTTCCATCATGATCTCATGCTCGGCTCCGGGGATCACATCAAACGTGGCACCGGGCCAGCGCGCCATCCGGTCATGGACTGCAGGCGTGTAGACGATCTTCTCAATCCCCCCAAGCGCACAGTAGCAGGGCAGATCGGGCGAGGGCAGGGCGGCCAGCGCCTCACATTCCAAGATGCTTTCGGCGACCCAATGGATCGTCGGCCCGGCCAGCGTCAGCGCAGGCTCTTTGGCGGCCTGATCCAGCAACCAAGCCCACATCTCGGGATCGCGCGTCAGGCGGTTCTTTTCAAAGCTATCGCGATAAACATAGGTCTGCGCGTTCATGCCGGGCGGGAAGCCCTCGGCAAAGGGGGAATCCCCAAACAGTTGGGCAATGATGATGCGCAGCGGATGCAGCAATGCGGGCACTTTGATGCCCCACATCGGTGCCGAGAACGCAGCGGCGGCAAAAGGATGGTCTGTGCTTTGAATTGCGCGCAGCCCGATCGCGCCGCCCATCGAATGCCCGACAAAGTAAAACGGGCGCGGCAGATTAAGGTCATGCGCAGCTTTGATCACGGCTTTCAGATCAAGCTGATAATCCATGATGCCGCCAACATGCCCCTTCATCGGATCCTTTGGCAGCAAACGGTCGGCCAAACCCTGCCCGCGCCAATCCACCGCCAGCATCGCATAGCCGCGCGCCGCGAATTCGACCGCAGCGGGGCCGTATTTTTCCACATATTCGGTGCGCCCGCAGAGCAGGAAAACCGTTCCGCGCGGCTGCGCGGGGGCGGGCCAATGGCCAAACCGGATGCGCACACCGTCATCCGTGTGCAACCAATAGGCCGCGCCCCCCTCGGGGCCACGTGCAATCGCGTCATTGAGGGGGGCGCGTTCCATCAAGCGAGGGCCGCACCAAGTTGCATGGCCAGCCCCATCGAGCCGTCCACTTTCAGCTTGCCCGACATGAATGCCGCCGTCGGGTTCACATCGCCGTTCAGCATTCCCTCAAAGGTTTCGCGATCTGCGATCATCACGACTTCGGCGTCGTCGTCGCCTTCGCGCACGCCGTTTTCATCCACGATGATCGCGCCTTCATCCTCAATCACGAATTTCGCAGTCGAAGAAAAACCATCGGGCAGTTTCACTTTTAGCGCCTCGACGGCCTTGTTGATCACGTCGCTCATCGTCGTCCTCCAGATTTGAAAACCGGACTCTCGCATTTTCCGGCATTTGTATTACTCTAGTGTTATGTGGCACCGGATATACAGATTCAAATATGCCGTCACGGCATTTTGCTTAAGCGCTACGCTTGCGGCAATGGCGGCTTTCCCCGCCCGAGCCGAAACAGCGGGGCTCGATCCCTATTTCAAAGAGTTGGCCGATCCTAACGAACAGGGTTGGGCGCGCGCGGAGGCGGATATTCGTCGGGCGTGGTCGCGCTCTGGCTCGCCCAGCATGGATTTGCTTCTCAAACGCGGAGAGACGGCACTGGATGAAGGCGATACCGATGCCGCGATTGAGCATTTTACTGCGCTGACTGATCACGCGCCCGACTTTGCCGAGGGTTGGAACGGGCGCGCGACAGCTTATTTCATGGCTGGGCTGTATGGCCCAGCGGCCAGTGATATCGCCCATGTTCTCAAACTTGAGCCGCGCCATTGGAGTGCCTTGGCGGGGTTGGGCGCGATGCTCGAAGAAATGGGGGATGAGAAACGCGCTCTTGACGCCTATCAGGCCTCTTTCGCCTTGAATCCGCATCAACAGGATGTGAAAGACGCAATCGCGCGTCTGCAAAAGGCGCATCAGGGAACGGCGCTTTAAGGCCGACAGGGAAGCTGCAATGCAAACCGGGCGGATCACGGCCGTGCTGGGGCCGACCAATACCGGCAAAACCCATTACGCGATTGAACGGATGCTGGCGCATCGCACGGGGGTCATCGGCTTGCCGCTGCGGCTGCTGGCGCGCGAGGTCTATGACCGGATCGTGGCGCAGCGCGGCCCGTCCGTGGTGGCGCTGGTCACGGGCGAAGAGCGAATTGTTCCTGATCGCACGCAATATTGGGTCGCTACAACCGAGGCGATGCCAACGGGAATCGGTGCAGATTTTCTGGCGATTGATGAAATCCAGCTGTGCGGCGACCCCGAGCGCGGCCATGTGTTCACCGACCGCTTGCTGAATGCGCGCGGCCTGCATGAGACGTTGTTTCTGGGCTCGGAAACCATGCGCGGGGCAATCGCGGCGTTGGTGCCCAAGGCGCAATTTGCCAAACGCGAGCGGTTCTCTGAGCTGACCTATGCGGGCTCGAAAAAAATCTCGCGGATGAAGCCGCGCTCGGCCATCGTCGGCTTCTCGGTGGAAAATACCTATGCGATGGCTGAACTGATCCGGCGTCAAAAGGGCGGTTGCGCGGTGGTGATGGGGGCGCTCAGCCCGCGCACGCGCAATGCGCAGGTCGAAATGTATCAAAACGGCGATGTCGATTATCTGGTGGCCACCGACGCAATCGGCATGGGGCTGAACCTTGATATCGACCATGTCGCCTTTTCCGCGACGGCGAAATTCGATGGCCGCCGGATGCGTGCACTCTTTCCCTATGAGCTGGCGCAGATCGCGGGTCGGGCGGGGCGGCACACCACCGATGGCACCTTTGGCGTGACCGGAGAGGCGCGCGCGATTGATCCTGAGATCGTCGATGCGATTGAAAATCATCGCTTTGCGCCGCTGCAACGGCTGCAATGGCGCAATTCCCGGCTGGAATTTGGTACGCTGGATCGCCTGATTTCCTCGCTTGAGGCCCGCCCCGAGGGCGAATGGCTGACCAAAGGGCGTGAGGCTGACGATCTGCGCGCGCTCAAGCAATTGGGCGACGACCCAGAGATCCGCGACCGCATCACCAGCCCGAAAGATGTGCAATTGCTGTGGGATGTGTGCCGAATCCCTGATTTCCGCTCGATTTCCGAAGCCGAGCATGCGACGCTTTTGATGCGGATTTTTGGCTTTCTGCATTCCGGGCGTGGGGTGCCATCTGACTGGCTTGCGCGCCAGATTGAGCGGATTGACCGCACGGTGGGCGATATTGACACGCTCTCGCGCAGGCTCGCCTTTATCCGCACCTGGACCTATGTTGCGCAGCGCAAAGGCTGGGTTGATGACGAAAGCCATTGGCGCGAGGCGACTCGCGCTGTAGAAGACCGCCTGTCAGATGCGCTTCACGGCGCGCTGACCCAACGATTTGTGGATCGGCGCACATCTGTGTTGCTGCGCCGGCTCAAGCAGAAGGAGACCCTCGTGGCCGAGGTGAACGACAAGGGCGAAGTGACGGTCGAGGGCGAATTCGCCGGCCGTCTTGAAGGTTTCCGGTTCCGTCAGGATGATACCGGCTCTCCCGATGAGGCGAAAATGCTTGCCCGTGCGGCCTATGAGGCGCTCGCACCCGAATTTAGTCTGCGCGCGGATCGGTTCTACAACGCGCCCGACACCGAGATGGATTTCACCGAGCAGGGGGGCCTGATGTGGGGCACCACGGCGGTGGGCAAGCTGGTCAAGGGTGGCGATGTGATGCGCCCGACCGTGCAGGCGTTCGTCGACGAAGAGGCCGGGGCAGATGTTGCCGAAAAGGTCACGCGTCGCTTGCAGCATTTCATCGACCGCAAGGTTGCTGCCCTGTTCGAGCCGCTTCTCGCGATGAGCCGTGATGAGGCGCTGACCGGCTTGGCGCGCGGTTTCGCGTTCCGTCTAGTGGAAGCACTGGGCATCGTGCCGCGCGAACAGGTTGCTTCTGAGGTCAAGGAACTGGATCAAGAGGCGCGCGGCGCCCTGCGCAAACATGGCGTGCGCTTTGGCCAATATACGATCTTCATGCCCGCGCTGCTGAAACCCGCGCCGACCCGCCTGCGGCTGGTGCTGGCCTCGCTTTGGGACGGGCGCGATGAATTCCCCGAAAGCCCGCCTCCGGGTCTTGTCACGATCCCCAATATCGAGGGCTTTGAGCCTGAGGCCTATCGTCTGTCGGGCTACCGCCCCGCGGGCACGCGCGCGATCCGTATCGACATGCTGGAACGTCTTGCCGATCTGCTGCGCGCCAAGGATAGCCGTGGCGGGTTTGAGGGCAATCCCGACATGCTGTCGATCACTGGCATGACGCTGGAACAATTCGCCGATCTGATGGGCGGCTTGGGCTATAAGGCTGAAAAAGGTGAGCGCCCCAAAGTCAAACCTGCAGCCTTGGAGAAAGCCGAAGAGGCTGCGAGCGCCGAGGCATTAAGCGATGAGTTGGCGGTTGAGGCTAAGGCCGAAACCGGTGGCGGAGACGCGACGCCCGAGACCCACCCCGAGGCCGAGGCCGCTGCCGAAGCTGGTGGCGACATGATCGCGCCTACAGACGTGCCCAGCGATGAGGTTGAGGTGTTTTACACCTTCACGTGGGCTCCTCGCCCGCGGGCTAACAACCGCCCGCCCCGCCGTGAGGGGGGCAAATCTGACGCGCCGCGTGGCGAGCGCAAAGGTGGACGTCCGCAAGGCAAGTCATTTGACAAGAAGGGCGGCAAAAAGGGTGGCAAACCCGATCAGGCGCGCAATTTTGAGGCGCGCCCCCCTAAGAAAGACAAGCCGATCGACCCGGACAACCCGTTCGCCGTTCTGGCCGCTCTCAAAGACAAGAAGTAAGCGCGCGCGGCCATGCCTGACGCCCCCGAGCGCATCCGCATTGATAAATGGCTGTGGCACGCGCGGTTTTGTAAAACCCGCGCGCTGGCTCAGGAGTTGGTGAGCGGCAAGCGGGTGCGTGTCAACGGTGTCCGTATCGACAAGCCGGGGCGCGCGGTTGGCGCGGGCGATGTGCTGACCTTGCGACTTGGGGCAGATGTGAGGCTTGTGCGCGTGCTGGAATGCGGCGCGCGTCGCGGCCCGGCAAGCGAAGCGCAAACGCTGTATGAACCGCTCGCCCCCGCGTCCTAGCCCAAGAACGCGCGCGATGTCGCAGCGAAAACTGTGCCAATCTCTTGAAACGCGCCTCTAGCCCCGATAGGACAGAACAAGACGCTATAACACCGGGATTTCGCCATGACCTATGTCGTCATCGATAACTGCATCAACTGCAAATATACCGACTGTGTCGAGGTCTGCCCGGTGGACTGTTTTTACGAGGGTGAGAACACGTTGGTGATCCATCCCGACGAATGTATCGACTGCGGCGTGTGTGAACCCGAATGCCCCGCTGACGCGATTCGCCCTGATACCGAGCCGGGCATGGATAGCTGGGTTGAGTTGAACCGGAAATACTCTGAGCTTTGGCCGGTGATCACGCAGAAAAAGGATCAGATGCCCGAGGCCGAGAAATATGACGGCGAGTCAGGCAAGTTGGAGAAGTATTTTTCCGAGGCGCCCGGCGAAGGCGATTGATCTGCACAGTGATTCTGTAACATTCCGTGCGTAGGGGGCGATTCGCCCTCTGTCATGTGGGTGTTACGTTGCGGCAATCTTGCCAAAAAAACTGCGCAACCTTTTGAAAAGATGCAATATCACGAAAGCGCGAGCGTATCGCGCTTTAAAACGCATGCATTTCTTGCTATATTAGGTTCTGAACAGAGCGTCGACCCCACCTTCCCCTAAGCATGCTCGCCAGTGGAAGCCGATCTCTCGGCACGAAAACGAACGCAGTGCAGTTGGCGCTGCGGGCGTTTTATGCTCGCTTGATATGTGGGTTGGATTCTCGCTGCAAGGAAGCGAACCGCATGACCAAAACCAAAAAGTCCGAATTCCGCCCCGATGATTTCGTCGTCTATCCGGCGCATGGGGTCGGCAAAATCATGTCCATCGAGGAACAGGAAATCGCCGGGCTCAAGCTTGAGCTGTTTGTGATTTCCTTCGAGAAGGACAAGATGACCCTTCGCGTCCCTACGCACAAGGCGACCGAAGTGGGCATGCGCAGCCTGTCCTCGCCCGATATTGTGACCAAGGCGCTTGAGACCCTCAAGGGCAAGGCCAAGGTCAAGCGCGCGATGTGGTCGCGCCGCGCTCAGGAATACGAGCAAAAGATCAATTCCGGTGACCTTCTGGCGATTGCCGAAGTCGTGCGCGATTTGCATCGCAGCGACGATCAGCGTGAGCAGTCTTACTCGGAGCGTCAGCTTTATGAAGCCGCGCTTGAGCGTTTGACCCGCGAAGTCGCCGCCGTGTCGGGCACCGATGAGACTCAAGCCGCACAAACTGTCGGCGATGTCTTGATCAGCCGCGCCGCTTGATCTGAAATCAGCGACTAAATTCGGAACGCGAGGCTCACGGGTCTCGCGTTTTTCGTTTCGTGCCTGGCGTGTCGCGACCATCCATGCGCCGCTGCTTCACAGCATCGCACCGCTACCAAGCGCCACGCGCCGTTTTGCGCGCTGGTCTGCTTGGGGCAATGAATCGCGCTAGGAATGCCATGTAAGAGAGGATTGCTTTGGGGGTCATCACGCCCGTGACAAATCCTGCCCGCAGGTTTCTAGCGGGCGCAATTCGGTTGTCTGGCAATGGCGCCTTAACCCACAAAGCCTGCCTGATCTGCATCAGACCAAGCCTCGCGATATAGGCTACACCCAGCCATTTGAGGATGGCGAAAACGCTGGCTGAGGCGGCGAGAACCGCGCCCAAGCCGAAATGGGCGGCTGCCATAAGGACGAGGCCACCCAGCATGTCGGCGCACCGGTTCCAAAATTACCAAGCAACACGTTTACAGATCTGGAAGCAGCTCAACCCTGACCAGCGCTAGCTGCGTTACCGTTCAGCGCAATCTGGCCTCGATCGAGCCACGGGGACCTATCCGGAAGGTGACTGGTCAGCGCCGGGTTGGGATTTGGAGCACAACTGATCAATCTGACTAAAGAAAAATGGGCAGGGTTCCTGATCTCAGGAGAGATCCATTTCT
>JAFGWK010000058.1 GCA_016937195.1 Paracoccaceae bacterium
CGCTCAGCTTGACTGATTTTCTCGCGCGAAACTTGTCGATCAAGGTTCTTGCCAACCGTTGCCAGCGCCTTGTCCAGTGCCTCGGTGCTGATATCGTTGAGCAGTACCTCATAGCCTGCCAATGCGAAAACATGGGCAATCCCGTTGCCCATTTGCCCTGCTCCCACGATGCCGACTGTCTTGATCGTCATATTCTGCCCTTTCACGAAGCCGCCTTGACCATACGCGGCCAGCGCTCCCGTGCAAGAGGCGCAGGGAGATAGATCGCATTTTCTCAATAACCGTTTGGAAAGTCTTTCACGCCAAATTGGCCTTGGGTGAGTCGAATTTAACTGAGGTGGGAAAAATGGCTTTCGAATATTCGGGCGATGGGGCCCTTGACTACTTTCCGTGTCGCTACGGAAAATCCAAACTGCTGTTTCGCGGTCCGTGCCGGTCGCTTGCTGGCGAGTATATTGCGGCTTTAGGTGGCACGGAAACCTATGGGAAATTCGTGAGCGATCCTTGGCCTGCCCTTCTTGAAGAGCGGCTCGGGCTGCCAGTGGTGAATTTCGGCTATATGAATGCGGGGGCGGATGTCTTCGTCAATGAGCCCCAGATCGTTGAGGCGTCGCGTTCCGCGCGCCTGAATGTGGTGCAGTTGATGGGGGCGCAAAACATGTCGAATCGCTTCTATGCCGTCCATCCGCGGCGCAATGATCGTTTTTTGCGCGCATCCAGTCTGATGCGGTCGATCTTTCGAGATGTTGATTTCACGGAATTCAACTTTACGCGGCACATGCTGATTGCCCTCAAGACGCGCGCGCCTGATAAGTTCGAGGCGCTAATTGATGAATTGCGCATCGGCTGGGTGCAGCGCATGCGCGCGCTGCTAGAATGCCTTGAGGGAAGTAAGGTTTTACTTTGGCTAGGCGATTATCGCGCGCCCGGTCAGAAAGATCCTCTGGGTGCGGAACCGCTATTGGTGACTGAGGCCATGGTTGATGAGTTGCGCCCATTTGCGACGAAAGTAGTGCGTGTCGCCCCCTCGATCATGGCGCGTAGCGGGGGCACATCCGGCATGCATTTCGCTGCGATGGAAGAACCTGCAGCGCAGATGCTACCCGGCCCTATGGTTCACGCCGAAATCGCTGAAGCGCTAGAGCCTGAGGTGCGTGGATTGCTTTAGCCTTCAAAAAAGGGGCTGGAAAACTCCCAGCCCCTTTTCTCGATGTCGTTCGGGGCGCGGTGCCCTGTGAGCGCTTACAACTTTTCAGTTAGCTCGGGCACGGCGTCGAACAGATCAGCGACCAGTCCGAAATCGGCGACTTGGAAGATCGGGGCCTCTTCATCTTTATTGATCGCGACGATCACCTTGGAATCCTTCATGCCTGCAAGGTGCTGGATCGCACCAGAGATGCCGACCGCGACATACAGATCGGGGGCCACCACCTTGCCGGTTTGCCCAACTTGCCAGTCATTAGGCGCAAAGCCGGAATCGACTGCTGCACGTGAGGCACCAACCGCCGCGCCAAGCTTGTCCGCCAGAGCTGCGATGATCTTGAAGTCGTCTTCCGAGCCAACGCCACGCCCGCCCGACACCACGATCTTGGCGCTTGTCAGTTCGGGACGATCGCTTGCAGCCACCTTGTCTTCGACCCAAGCGCTCAGGCCCTTGTCGCCCGCAGCTGCCGCATCCGCGACCGAGGCGGCACCGCCTTCGCCAGCGGCTTCAAAGGTCGAGGTCCGCACGGTGACGATTTTGACCTTGTCCGAGGACTTCACGGTTTGCATTGCATTGCCGGCATAGATCGGGCGTTCGAACGTGTCTGCATCGATCACGGCGCTGACATCCGAAATCACCATCACGTCTAGCAGAGCCGCGACGCGCGGCATCACGTTCTTGGCGCTTGCCGTGGCCGGGGCTACGATATGGCTGTAGTCGCCAGCGAGCGAGACGATCAGGTCGGCCAGCGGCTCGGCCAGACCATGCGCGTAAGCCGCGTCATCGGCCTTGAGAACTTTTGCCACGCCGTCCAGTTTCGCCGCCGCATCAGCCGCACCAGAGATGCCCGAGCCTGCGACCAGAACGGTCACTTCGCCCATCGCCTTGGCGGCGGTCACCGCCTTGGCGGTCGCATCCGTGGCGAGATCGGCGCCATGAGTTTCTGCAATCAGAAGAACAGCCATTACACGACCCCCGCTTCTTTGAGTTTCGCCACCAGTTCATCGACCGAGCCCACTTTGATGCCAGCCGACCGGCCCGCAGGCTCGGCGACCTTCACCACCGACAGGCGCGGGGTGACATCAACGCCGTAATCGGCGGCGGTTTTCTCATCGAGAGGCTTCTTCTTTGCTTTCATGATATTTGGCAACGAAGCGTAGCGCGGCTCGTTAAGGCGCAGATCGGTTGTCACGATCGCGGGCAGCTTGACCTCAATCGTCTGCAAACCGCCATCGATTTCGCGGGTGACTTTCGCTGCCTCACCTTCGACCGCGACTTCGCTAGCGAAGGTCGCCTGACCCCAGCCCAGCAGCGCCGCCAGCATCTGACCGGTCGCATTCATGTCATTGTCAATCGCCTGCTTGCCGAGGATCACCATCTTGGGGGCCTCTTCCTCGACGACCTTGGCAAGAATCTTGGCGACAGCCAGCGGCTCGATGTCTTGATGTACATCGTCGGCAGCCACGACGAGAATCGCGCGATCCGCGCCCATCGCCAGTGCCGTACGTAGGGTTTCCTGCGCTTGCTTGACGCCGATCGAGACCACGACGATCTCTTCGACGGCCCCTTTTTCTTTCAGACGGATTGCCTCTTCGACGGCAATCTCGTCAAACGGGTTCATCGACATCTTGACATTGGCAAGATCGACACCGCTGCCATCCGCTTTCACACGGGCTTTCACGTTATAGTCGATCACGCGCTTTACCGGCACCAGCACCTTCATCGGCGTGTCTCCCTGATCATGGGTCCGCCTGTTGCGGGCGGACAGGTTCATTCGGTAATTTTGTTACAAGAGCAAGGGCGCAAGGGACAGGGGAAAAACGTCACTTTTGGGCGTGGGACGTCACGTCTTGACGACTGTTTGCGCTATCGCACTAGGTTGCCTGCCGTCACGTCGCCTTGAGACGCGCAATCGCAAAGGCCGCCCCGATTGGGAGCGGCCTTTGTTTTGTCAGCGATGTTGCGACAAGATCAGTCAGACTCGGTCTCACCCGCGATTTTGCGATCGTTTTGCATTTCGAGCCACATCGCATTGGCCACCGCAATTAGCGCGGCCAGTGGAAGCCCGAGAATCCATGCGAAATACCACATAGCTTGGTCTCCTTTCAGTAGGAATGGCTGTCGCTTTCGATCTCTTCGACCGTCACCTTGCCCCACAGAACCTTATAAACCCAGGCAGTGTAGGCGAGAATGAGCGGCATGAAGATGACCGTAACGACGAGCATGACGAACAGCGTTTGCTGCGAGGACGACGCGTCCCAGACAGTCAGCGATGCATCGGGTTGAATCGAACTGGGCAGGATGAACGGGAACATCGTCAATCCGACCGATGAAATCACCCCGAAGATCCCTAGTTTCGACAGCAGCAGTGTTGACCCTTCGCGACCCGCACGCAGGCCGAGTGTGGCCAGCGCAATACCCAGAAGTCCCAGGATCGGTGCAATCGCGATCCACGGGCGATCCGAATAGGCCGACAGCCAGCTTCCACCGTGTTCAACGGTCGAGAATAGCGGGTTTGACGGGCCGTTATCGGGTACGACCGAGGTGATCGTGTAGCCCTTGATCCCAAAGGCCAGCCAGACACCTGCGAGGATATAGGTGACAAAGGCCACCATCCCCGCCACCGATCCGATTGCCCGTGCGCGAAGCTGCACCGGACCTTCGGTTTTCAGTGTGAGCCAAGCCGCGCCATGCATTAACAGCATCGAAATCGAGACGACGCCAGCGAGCAAGGCAAACGGGTTGAGCAGCGAGATGAACTTGATGAAGAAGTTGCCCGGATAGAGCGGCATCAACATATCGTTCAACTGGAAGGGCACGCCTTGCAGCACGTTCCCCACGGCCACGCCGAAGATCAGGGCAGGCACTGCGCCACCGACGAACAGCGCCCAATCCCAGCCATTGCGCCAAGCGTGACCGTCACGCTTGGAGCGGTATTTGAACGCCACGGGCCGCAGGATGAGCGCGGCAAGGACCGTGAACATCGCCAGATAGAAGCCCGAGAAGCTGACCGCATAAAGCGGCGGCCAGGCGGCAAAGATCGCACCGCCGCCAAGGATGAACCACACTTGGTTGCCCTCCCAGACCGGGCCGACCGTATTGATCGCCACACGACGTTCCGTGTCGGTTTTCCCAACAAACGGGAGCAACGCGCCCACGCCCAAGTCGAAGCCATCGGTCAGCGCAAAGCCGATCAACAACACACCCAGCAAGAGCCACCAGATCACGCGCAGCACATCGAGGCTGATTAGTTCGGAAAGAATCATTTTTCTTACTCCGCTGGCATGGTGACGGGGGAACTGCGACCTGACAGACGGTCTTCGTGCCGTTGCTGCCAATCTTGGGTCACTTCCACGTCCTGATAGGGGCCTTTTTTGATGAATTTGATCATCAAGCCCATTTCGATGATGAAGAGTGCTGTGTAGAGCGCGACAAAGCCTGCCAACGTGATCAGCAGATCGCTAACCGACAGGTGACTCACCGACAGCGCCGTGGGAAGCACCCCATCTACCGTCCAAGGCTGACGCCCGAATTCGGCAGTGAACCAGCCCAGTTCTGCGGCAATCCACGGGGTGGGAATGATCAAGACCGCAGCACGCAATGCCCAACGTGGGTATTGCATCCCTCTCCAGTTCGAGACGAAGAAGAAATAGGCCATAACAGCGATAAACGAGAAGCCAAGCGCGACCATGATGCGGAACGACCAGAAGATCGGCCACACGGTTGGCACCGTATCATTCGCTGCCTGCTCAATCTGCGCCTGCGTTGCGTTGCGCGGATCGTCAACGTAGCGCATGAGCAGATAGGCATAGCCCAGATCGCTGACATTTTCGTTGAATTGCGCTTTGATCTCGGGGCTGACATCGCCTTTGGCTGCGCGGATCTTGAGCAGATCGTCATAGGCGATGATGCCCTTTTTGATCCGCTCTTCCGAGCCTTTGACCAACTGGTTGATGCCTTCGATCTGGCCCGTCAGCGAGCGCGTACCAATAAGGCCCATCGCCCACGGAATATGCACTGCATACTTGGTTTCGCGCGCTTCCTGATCGGGGATACCAAACAGCGTAAACGAGGCGGGTGCGGGTTCCGTGTTCCACATCGCTTCCATCGCGGCGAGCTTCATTTTCTGGTTGTGAGTGGTCTCGTAGCCCGACTCATCGCCCAGAATGACAACCGACAAAGCCGAAGCCAAACCAAAGGCCGCGGCAACTGCGATGGACCGGCGCGCCAGTTCGAAATGGCGACCTTTCAGCATGTACCAGCTGGAAACGCCCATCACGAACACGGCCGCCGTCACATAGCCCGCTGAAACGGTATGAACGAATTTTGCCTGTGCGACGGGGTTGAACACAACGTCGAAGAACGAGGTCATTTCCATGCGCATCGTCAGCGGGTTGAACGCGGCACCGACGGGGTTTTGCATCCAGCCATTGGCGATCAGAATCCAAAGCGCCGAAAAGTTCGACCCGATGGCGACCAACCACGTCACGACCATATGTTTGACCGGGCTCAGCTTGTCCCAACCAAAGAACATTAACCCGACGAATGTCGCTTCCATGAAGAAGGCCATAAGCCCCTCAATGGCCAGCGGCGCACCAAAGATGTCGCCTACATAGTGGCTGTAATAGCTCCAGTTCATCCCGAACTGGAATTCCATCGTCAGGCCAGTCGCCACGCCCAGCACAAAGTTGATGCCGAACAGGGTGGCCCAGAACTTGGTCATTTGCCGCCAGATGGGGCGGTTGGTCATCACATAGACCGTCTCCATGATC